>JADHVS010000018.1:25000-39136 GCA_016783865.1 Bacteroidales bacterium | reverse complement strand
CCTCTTCTTTCTTCTCGTCATATTTACCTTTGAAGTATGTGATAAGGGATTCACAAGTGGGGGCTCCGCTGGCAATGAAATTCAGGTCAACATATTCCTTGACTTTACTCATATCTGCATCGTCTGGCTGCTCAGCCAGCTGGTAGTCAATAATATCGGAAACCATTGAATAATCTTCTATGACCTGCATGTTGCTTATCATTTCTTTCTCATACAGGCCATAGCAGGCAAGCATGAAAGTGGCTATGATTGGTGCAGATGACTTATTTCCCAAAATGGTAACAGACTCTTTCAGATATCCATAGCTTTCCTCCAGTTTCTCAGGATCTTCCCTTCTGTATCTCATCAGGTCAACTCCCTTTCTGCCAAGAACAGAGCCTTTCTGCTTAAAATACTTGATACGCTGGTCATAGATCATCATCAGGGTATCAATCAGTGCATCTTGCCTGGCCGGATTATCTTCTGCCAGTTCGATAAAATCGTTGTACATTTTGGCCCCATCAATGTAAATGTTTTGTGTTGAGCGGGGACATTCATTAAAAACCAATCTCCATGAATGCAGGGCATCATTGTAATCTTGATGTTTGGCAAATTCCCTGTAAATCGACAGGTGCTTGATACAGTGAATGCTGTCATCTCCATGTCCGTATTTTGACCCATCCTCAATCCCTTTTTGAGCGAATCCTGTTGTGGGTAATACTATAAAAATAAAAACAAATAAAGTCTGTCTTACCTTAAATTCCATAACTCATTAATTAATCAAACTTGCGCTGCAAAAACCAAAAATCATGCAAAGTTACACTAAAACTGAAAAACGTATAATTTTCTTCGATCAAATTATTATTCAGAGTACCTCTCCGTCCCATATCCACTGCAAAATTGAATGAAGTCTTGGTATTCCTGAACGGTAAACCTACTCCAAAACCTATGCCATAATCTTGTAGTTGCTCTCCCTGCAGCTTCAGATAAGAGTTTTCGTAATGTCCTCCAAGCCGGTAATGGATTCTTTTATGAAATCCCCTGAAGGCTTCAGGATTGGGAGTAATCTCAAGACCTGCATGCATGGAATTGCTGTTGGTTAATGGTTGTTCCTGGTTAAAGAATGAAGATTTACTCCAATCCTGTGAATAATAATCAAATCCTACTAAGAACCTGTCACTGTATTTGAATGTGAAACCAACTCCATATTTTGAGGGAAAAGCAATCTCACCTTCATCTGATAAATCTTCCAGGATGAACTCCGGTGTAAGATTGGTGGAATCATTTATATTGACTGCATTCCCATTGAAGATATTTCTGCTGGTAGATGAATTGTCGGCAGATACGTTGGTCTTTAAATGATAAACTCCGCCCAGAGTGAATGTATAGTCTTCTGCAAATGTTTTACTGTATTGCAACCCAAGCTGATAGGTAAAATCATGAACAATAGTACGCTGATCAAGCCGGCTAACAGAGTATTCGCTGTTAAGCGGGAACTGCAGTGTTCTTGAAAGATCGAGTGAGCCAAAAAGATAAAAGGCATTAAAACCAATATCCAGACCTTCATAAAGATGAAAGGAGGATCCAAGGTAAAGCTGGTTGATACCTCCAACACCCTCATAGAAATAATCCACAGCCACATCGTTCTCAAGGTATCCTGTTTCGGTGACGGAATACCCGACAGAAGAAAAGGGCATCACCCCAAAACTGGTCTTCCACCATTTGGTAACAGGAAAAGCAATGGCCAGGTGATCGAGGTTTATGGTAAAGTTCTGATCATTCTGAATGGAAGTCCTATATTTAGTAAAACTACTGCTTAATCCGAAGTTGAACATAAATGACAGGGTATCCAGTTCGGTATAGGAGGCAGGATTCAGATAGTTAATCTGATCGTTGTCGCGCATCCCGAGCCCTATACCACCCATCGCCCGGCTTTTTTCAAAACCTTTTCTCGACATCTCGCCCAGTCCGAATCTGGAATAGGGAGAATTGGTGTTTTTTTGGGCCAGAAGCCCAGTGCCTGTGAAAATAAGAAGTAAGAATATCGCTATGTAAAGGTTACGCATTATGTTCCAAAATACAATTCAGCCCCTTGAGGATTAAATTTAAGTCCACAAAGATGCTATTTTTTAGACTATTATCAAAAAAGTTACTGTCACCCCCGGTTACAATTATTTTCAGATCCTTATATTCCGATATCATGTGATCGATAAATCCATTTACTTCATTAACAATACCATTTTGAACACCTTTTCTAATTGCCTCTGTTGTGTTTTTTCCAATCCCCGAATCTTGCCCCGATGGTTGAACCAATGGCAGGTTTGATGTAAATTCATGCAACGCCCTGAAACGCATATTCAATCCGGGAGAAATATTCCCTCCCTGGTAATTATTTTCAAGATCGATGAAATCAAACGTAATGGCGGATCCTATATCAATTATCAAAACGTTAGAATTCGGGAAAATAGTATTTGCCCCTACCACTGCAGCCAGCCTGTCGTATCCCAGTGTGACAGGAGTTTCGTATTTATTGGTAATGGGCAATGGCGTCGTGTGATCAAGTTCAAGGAAATACTCAAAAGATTGACTCAGATGTTGTAACAGGATTGGCTCCCTATTCTTAACAGTGGAAAGGATTGCCTTATTAATGCCAGGGAATGAGTTTCTTATGCTTTCCAGAGTGTCAGAAGTGAAATCTTCCAGGACCTCCTTATGAACTATTTCTTCATCCTGAAAGATGGCCAGCTTTGTTAACGTATTTCCTATGTCTATTACGAGGTTCATAGTTTTTGGATAGATTCCGAACCAGGTTCGGAATGACTTCTGTTATAGTCATCCTGAATTTAGTTCAGGATCTTTTTCAACAGATTCATTGAGTAAAACCAAAATTTCACAGGCCTTCAAAACACTTTCGACCGGTTCGACAGCCAGGGTTAATTTACCGTTATTCTCTTTCATGCGGAACTGACCCTTTTTTGTCTGTATAAATTTAATGATTATTTGGAAAAGTACTGAATCATAATAACTTGATCCCTGGTCGGAAACAAAATGCAGGACCATCTTTTTTCTTTTCATAATCACCTTCTCAAAGCCCAGTTCAATCGCAAGCCATCTGAGTCTTACAACCTGGAGCAATTCTTTTGTTTGTTGTGGTAATTTCCCAAACCGGTCAAACAATTGTGTCTCAAAGATGATTAATTCATTTTCGGATTTAACATTATCCAGTGACCTGTACAGGCGTAGCCTTTCAGATACATTTTCAATGTAATCGTCGGGGAACAAAAGCTCAAGGTCTGTATCTATTACACAATCTGACACATATTTAATTTTTTCTGTTTTGCCTGTTGATGTGCGCTCACCGGCAAACAGGTCCTGATACTCATTAGCTTTTAATTCCTGGAGAGCCTCATCGAGGATCCGGTGATAAGTTTCAAAGCCTATTTCGGCAATAAATCCGCTCTGTTCTGCTCCGAGGAGGTTTCCTGCCCCGCGAATATCAAGATCCTGCAAGGCAATGTAAAAACCGCTTCCCAGATCTGAAAACTCTGCGATGGCTTTAAGCCTTTTCCTTGCATCCGGGGTGATAAGTTCCTCGGGAGGAGCCAGCAGGTAACAAAAAGCCTTTTTATTTGACCGGCCCACTCGTCCCCTGAGTTGATGAAGATCACTGAGCCCGAAATGTTGAGCGTTATTAATGAAGATAGTATTGACATTGGGAATGTCAAGTCCCGATTCAATAATCGTTGTAGCAATCAGCACGTCATGTTTCCCGTCGATAAAATCAAGCATGATCTTTTCCAGTTTCGCACCTTCCATCTGTCCGTGAGCAACCACTGTACTGATTCCGGGACAAATCCTCTGCACCAGTGCTTCCATTTCCCGGATATTCTGTACCCGGTTGTGAATAAAGAATACCTGTCCGTTTCTGCTGACCTCATAGTAAATAGCTTCTTTAATGAGGTCTTCGTTGAAAATATATTGTTCAGTTACAATTGGATGCCGGTTAGGCGGCGGGGTATGGATAACAGAAAGGTCACGCGCTCCCATTAATGACAATTGTAATGTCCGTGGAATAGGGGTTGCCGTCAGGGTGAGAGTATCTACATTTAATTTTATCTTCCTGAGTTTCTCTTTCACCTTGACCCCAAATTTCTGTTCTTCATCGATGATGAGCAATCCCAGATCCTTGAATTTCACATCCTGACTCACCAGCCGGTGGGTACCGATAATAATATCCAGTTCACCAGTCCCGAGTTTTTTAAGCACCTCCTTTTGTTTGACTGTGTTTTTCAAACGGCTGATATAATCGATGGAACAGGGGAAATCTTTGAGGCGCTGACCGAAGGTATTGTAATGCTGAAGGGCCAGGATCGTGGTGGGAACAAGCAGGGCTACCTGCTTATTGTCAGCCACTGCTTTAAAGGCGGCCCTGACAGCAATTTCTGTTTTGCCAAATCCTACATCACCACAAATCAGCCTGTCCATCGGGTGACCGGCTTCCATCCCTTCTTTAACTTCATGGGTGGCTTTTAACTGGTCCTCGGTATCCTCAAAAAAGAAAGAGGCCTCGAGCTCGTTTTGCATATAGGTATCGGGGGAGAAGGAGAATCCCTTCTGGGCTTTCCGTCTGGCATATAATTCGATAAGTTCCCTTGCTATGTCCTGAACTTTTTTCTTTGTATTCGACTTTAATTTCTGCCATGCACCGGTTCCCAGTTTATAAATCCTGGGTGGCTGTCCGTCCTTACCCTTATATTTTGATATCCGGTGCAATGAATGGATACTTACAAACAGGATATCATTATCACGATATATCAACTTGATGGCTTCCTGCATCCGTCCGCTGTTATTGATCTTTTCCAGTCCTGCAAACCGACCGATACCATGATCGATATGCACTACATAATCGCCCGGATTAAATCCGGTAAGCTGGTCAATGGAAATAGCCTCACTTCTGGCAAACTGATCCTGTAGCTTAAACCTGTGGTACCTCTCGAATACCTGATGATCAGTATAAAATGCTTTGTTGATAGTGGTATCGATAAATCCCTCATGCAGGACCTGGTCGAGATTTTCAAACTCAACCTCCTGGTCGGTATCTTCGAAGATAGAAACCAGGCGGTCAACCTGTTTCGGATTATCGGAAAGAATAAAATTCGAAATGCCATTCTGGGTATTTGACTTCAGGTTTTCCCCAAGCAGCTGGAAGTTTTTATTGAAAACCGGTTGCGGTTTCATGGCAAAATCCACGCTACACCCTGCCTGGAATTTGTAATCGGGCCCGGTTTCAATAACAGTCGAAATGTCAAGTGGTTCAAATATTTCGGCAGCAGATGCTAAAATGTCCTTTTTATCAATGGTTACCTCTGCAGTATCTTCAAATAAGTCGGCCAACTCAGTTTTTTCGTAAATCTCGCTGATCCTTTCATATATAAATCCCGTCTGCCTGATCCAGGTTGTTACTGGTGCTCCCAGGAAGGCAGAAAACGATACGCGGGAATCATTATGGAACAGCTGAGAGGGCTCAAAAGTGGTCTGCGTGTCAGGCAAAACTGTTATTGTTGTTTGCTTATTGGTGGAGAGTTGTGATTCTACTTCAAACTCCCTGATCGAATTAACCATGTTGCCATCAAAATCAATCCTGCAAGGCCGCCAGGCCGAATAAGAAAAAAGATCAAGCAGGCTTCCCCTGATCGCATATTGGCCGGGTTCAGATACAAAATCTACCGGTATAAATCCGATGCCATCAAGAATTTCGGCAAGGCTGCTCAGGGAGATCTTTTCACCCGTCCGGACAGAAAGTGTGTTTTGTTCCAGTGCATCCTTCTGAACCACTTTCTCCACCAGGGCCTCAGGATAGGATACAATAGCAAGGTTTTCAGGAGAGCCCGTAAGCTTTTCCAAAACGGAAGTTCGGACGATGATATTGGAATTGTTTTTTTGCTGGAACTGGATGGATCGTTTGTAAGATGAGGGAAAAAACAGAATATCTTTGGACTCAATTATATTGACCAGGTCGTTGTAAAAATAGGCTGCTTCTTCTTTGTCCGGCAAAACAAACAGGTGAATACCTCCCAATTCAGTAAAAGCAGACGCCGCTACTACCGATCCGGAAGATCCCGACAGGCCCTTTAAATGGATTTTACCCGGTTTCTTTTTCCCAATCTCATTCAGGAAGTGCCTGAGCACGGGATGTTCCCTGTAATATGACAGTATATGAGCAGATTCCACTATTGCGCTGAATCCTGCGAGCGCATTCCCCCCGGGTACGCGGGGCGGGGTTAGCGATCGCAAGATTAAAAAATTATAAAGCATTGAAGATTCCTCGTCGCTTGCGACGAGGAATCTTCAATGCTGGTTGTTCAGAATTTGAGTTGCGAAGATAAGTAATTTATTATTCTGCTTTACATATGAATAAATCTTATTATTTTTTGTGTTTAGCGTTTAAATTGTTACTAAATTTGCCGCTCTTGTTTTAATTTGAATCCTGCGAACGCATTCCCCCCGAGTACTCGGGGTGGGGTAAGCGAGCGCAATAAAAAATATTTACAAAGGATCGAAGATTCCTCGCCGCTTGCGGCGAGGAATCTTCAAATCTAATTGAGATGATAGTTTTTAAATTTGGAGGAGCTTCAGTAAAGGAAGCGAATGCTGTAAGGAATGTGGCATCTGTGCTGAACAGGTATCCCGAAGATAAAATTGTTGTGGTTATTTCTGCCATGGGGAAAACCACTAATGCGATGGAAGTGATCGTTGATCATTATTTTCATGGTAGAAAAAAGGAATTAATCGATGCTATCCAGGAGCGGAAAAAATTCCACCTTGAAATTGTGAATGACCTTTTTCCTGATCCCAAAAATAGGTTCCACAGTGAAATAGAGGCATTGTTTGGTAAACTGGAAGAGAGGCTGGAGAAACCGCCCACCATGAACTATGATTTTGACTACGACCAGATCGTACCATACGGGGAATTGATTTCCACCACCATTGTCTCGGCCTTTTTGAATGACAGCGGATTAGACAACCAGTGGATCGATATCAGGAAATATCTGAAGAGCAACAATACCTTCAGGGAAGCCCGGATCGACTGGGAGCTGTCTGAAAAGCTGATGACGGGAGCATTAAATTTTAAAAAGACGCGCTTATATATTACACAGGGTTTCATTGCTTCCACCATTAATGATATTACTACTACCCTTGGCCGGGAAGGATCAGACTTTACGGCGGCAATCATTGCTCATCTGCTCAGGGCGGAGTATGTGACCATCTGGAAGGATGTGCCAGGCGTACTGAATGCCGATCCTAAATGGTTCGACAATACGATCAAGCTGGATAAAATCTCATATCTGGATGCCATCGAGCTGGCCTATTACGGTGCCAGTGTCATTCATCCCAAGACAATCAAACCCTTGCAGAACAGGAACATTAACCTCTATATCAAGTCATTCATTCATCCCGGGGAGGAAGGGACCCTGGTAGGCAACTTAACCTATGACAAGCTGATCCCTTCATTCATTTTTAATATGGACCAGGTGTTAATCAGGATTTCACCGAAAGATTTTTCATTTATTGCGGAGGATAGCCTGGAAACCATTTTTGGCTACCTCTCAAAGCATGGAGTTAAGATCGAGCTGATGCAAAATTCGGCTGTGAGTTTCCAAATCTGTATTAATAATGACAAGAGGAAGGTAAGGAACCTGATCGACGACCTCGAAAAGGAGTTTAAGGTCACCTATGAAACGGGACTTGAACTGATAACCATTCGTTATTTCGACCAATCGACGATCGACCGGGTGATGATCAACAAGGAGCTGTTACTCAAGCAGACCTATAAACAGAATATCCAGTTGATAGTCAGGGATAAAGGATAAAGAAGAGTCTGCAAGTCTGTGTGGGTGCAGGGAAATGGGCAGATTGTAAGGGTATCAGCAAAGAAAACCACTCTCACACATACTTGAGGACTCGAGACTCGAAGACTTGTAGACTAATTAAGTTCCACCTTAAACAGCGGCTCATAGCCCACCAGGAATCCCTCCGAGTTGAATGTTTCAGTGCCCAAGCGGATTTCTTTAACCCGTTTGGTCATTGTCATGTTGGTCTTATCAAAATACCAGGCTTCAACAAACTGGAATTTGCCTATCTGATCCCTGACTACCTCTCCATCGTCTTCCATTTTTCTAAGTTTACCGGGGGAGATTTTTTTGTCTTCGAAGATGTCGTAAGCGGAGATCTTTTCACCATAGATCCCATCAAATATGATATCGATGAGGTCTTCGCGTTTGAGGTCCTTCAAACACTCAGCCATCCATAAATCGGTTGAATCGGGATTTTTGACTACAACATCGTGGGTAATCATGCTGGATAGGGTATCTGCCCCTGTCTGAAGCAGATCTGATTGAGTGCCTGACGGGGTTTCTTTGCAGGAAAATACAATCAGGAAGACGATCAGCAACAATAAAATGGATTGTTTCATTTTATAAAGATTAACGGTTGAATTGTAACCTGGCACCCTTGGTTTCCTGATTAATCTTTGATTGAGCCGGGTTTCCGGAAGCGTTTTCGTAGACCACATGCCCGTTTACGAGGGTATGGGCTACACTCGATTGAAAAGTATGGTTTAGCAGGGGTGACCAGCCACATTTGTATCTGATATTTTCTTTTGTAACGGTCCAGGGAGATTCGGGATCAACAATCACAAGGTCGGCCCAGTAACCCTCCCTGATATAACCACGGCGGTCGACCTCAAAAAGATCGGCCGGGGTATGACACATTTTCTGAACGATTTTTTCGAGACTTATATTGTTTTGGTGATAAAATTCAAGCATGATCGGAAGGGAATGCTGTACAAGCGGCCCTCCCGAAGGTGCTTTAATGTAATTGTTTGATTTTTCTTCCAGGGTGTGGGGTGCATGGTCGGTGGCAACCACATCCAGCCGGTCTGTCAATAATCCATTCATCAGACCTTCCCTGTCTGTTGCTGTTTTAATGGCCGGATTCCATTTTATATGGGTTCCGAGCTTGTCATAATGGCTGCTTTCAAACCAAAGATGGTGAACACAAACTTCGGCCGTAATACGTTTATCTTTCGTGTAGGGAACAGGGTCAAACAGATCAAGCTCTTTCCAGGTTGACAGGTGCAGGACATGCAGCCTGGAGTTATATTTCCGGGCCAGCTGAACGGCAAGTGATGAGGAAAGATAACAGGCTTGTTCGCTTCTTATTTCCGGATGAAAGGATATCGGAATATTCTCTCCGTATTTGTCTTTGTAGTGGGTAAGGTTTTTTTGAATGGTTACTTCATCTTCACAATGGGTGGCGATTATAACAGGTGATTCAGAGAAGATCCCCTTCAGGGCTTTTGGATTATCGACCAGCATATTGCCTGTGGAAGCGCCCATAAATACCTTAACACCACAAGATTTTTTCGGATCCAGTTTCTTTATTTCGGTCAGGTTATCATTGGTTGCACCGAGGTAAAATGAAAAGTTAGCCAGTGATTTTCCTGCTGCCAGTTCATGTTTTTGTTCAAGCAGGTCGAGTGTAACGGTTTGGGGATTGGTATTTGGCATTTCCATGAAGGAGGTGATCCCTCCGGCCACGGCTGCAGCAGATTCAGATCCGATGTCAGCCTTGTGGGTGAGACCGGGTTCCCTGAAATGCACCTGGTCATCAATAACGCCAGGAAGTATCCATTTGCCTTTGGCCGATATGATTTCACATCCGGGACAAGTATACTTTTCACCCGGAAGGATGATCTTTTCTATTTTTTCATTGCGGATATGAAGGTCGGCTGTGAAGATCTTTCCTTCGTTTACGATCTGGCCATCTTTGATCAGGAGGTCCATAAGAAAAGGTGCTAGTTACTGGTTACGAGTTACCAGGTATTCTGCTAGCAAGGGATTAACTAAATTCTGGCACCCAGCACCTGGTACCCAGTAACTCGTAACTTATATATATATATTATATGCCTTCAATTCAGGAGCCAACTTTCTTGTAACTTCGGAACCAGGATACAATCTTCATCTTAATCACTCCCCAGATGGCTTCATAAACAATTTTCCCCGACATTTTTGAATGACCCAGTTTACGGTCAGTGAAGATGATAGGGATTTCGACGATATTAAAACCATGTTTCCAGGCGGTGAACTTCATTTCAATCTGGAAGGCATACCCTTTAAACCGGATCTTTTCCAGGTCGATGGTTTCGAGTACCTTTTTCCGGTAGCATTTAAAGCCTGCAGTGGCATCACGTATTTTCATCCGGGTGATGAACCGCACATAAACGGAGGCAAAATAGGAGATAAGTACCCTGCCCATAGGCCAGTTCACCACATTGACGCCTGATTTATATCTTGATCCTATTGACAGGTCAGCCCCATTCTGACAGGCATCATACAACCTTACCAGGTCGTCGGGATTATGAGAGAAATCGGCATCCATCTCGAATATGCATTCGTAGGATTGGTTGATGGCCCATTTAAAGCCGGTGATATAGGCAGTTCCTAAACCAAGTTTTCCCTGCCGTTCAATCAGGTTTAATCTCGAATCATATTCTTTCTGCAGATCTTTAACTATTTGACCGGTTCCATCGGGAGAACAATCATCAACGATCAGGACATCGAATGATGGTTCCAGGGAAAGGACCGTTCTCAACATTTTTTCGATGTTTTCCTTTTCATTATAAGTTGGTATGATAACGAGTCTGTCCTTCACGTGATGCAGGAATTTGGGTGGGGCTAAGATAAGATATTATTGCGGAATATTTGTGCCATATTCAGGGGGTTCTGGAACGTTAAAAAAATTGTTTGTTTTTTTTTTATTAAAGCTTGCATGAATTAAGCAAATGTTTATATATTTGCAGCCGCTTTTCGAAGCAACGTTCATTTATTTTATGCAAAAAAAGACTTGCAGGGTACGGAGAAGATTCGTATCTTTGCAATCCGATTTTGAAAAATTGTTCTTTGAAATATTGAAAAGGTAACAAGAAGGTTCTGAAGAACCTGAGATTCCTAAGCCAGATTAAAGATCTTGATAGCATTTACAATCTTTTATACAATGAAGAGTTTGATCCTGGCTCAGGATGAACGCTAGCGGCAGGCTTAACACATGCAAGTCGAGGGGCAGCAGACCACTTCGGTGGTGCTGGCGACCGGCGCACGGGTGAGTAACGCGTTTGTAACCTACCCTTAACTGGGAGATAGCCCGAAGAAATTCGGATTAATATCCCATAATGTTCAGTTTTGGCATCACTGCTGAATCAAAGCTCCGGCGGTTAAGGATGGGCATGCGTGACATTAGTTTGTTGGTGAGGTAACGGCTCACCAAGACTACGATGTCTAGGGGGTCTGAGAGGATGGTCCCCCACACTGGTACTGAGACACGGACCAGACTCCTACGGGAGGCAGCAGTGAGGAATATTGGGCAATGGACGAAAGTCTGACCCAGCCATGCCGCGTGCAGGATGACAGCCCTACGGGTTGTAAACTGCTTTTGTACAAGAAGAAACATTTGTTCGTGAACAAACTTGACGGTATTGTACGAATAAGCATCGGCTAACTCCGTGCCAGCAGCCGCGGTAATACGGAGGATGCAAGCGTTATCCGGATTTATTGGGTTTGAAGGGTGCGTAGGCGGGGCGGTAAGTCAGAGATGAAATCTTCCAGCTTAACTGGGAAACTGTCTTTGATACTGTCGTCCTTGAGTATAGTTGAGGTGGGCGGAATGTGTAATGTAGCGGTGAAATGCTTAGAGATTACACAGAACACCAATTGCGAAGGCAGCTCGCTAAACTATCACTGACGCTGAGGCACGAAAGCGTGGGGAGCGAACAGGATTAGATACCCTGGTAGTCCACGCTGTAAACTATGAATACTCGATGTGTGCGACACACAGTACGCGTCTGAGCGAAAGCATTAAGTATTCCACCTGGGGAGTACGGTCGCAAGACTGAAACTCAAAGGAATTGACGGGGACCCGCACAAGCGGAGGAACATGTGGTTTAATTCGATGATACGCGAGGAACCTTACCTGGGCTTAAATGTAGAGCGACGTGCCGGGAAACTGGTACTCCCTTCGGGGCGAACTACAAGGTGCTGCATGGCTGTCGTCAGCTCGTGCCGTGAGGTGTCGGGTTAAGTCCCATAACGAGCGCAACCCCTATCGTTAGTTGCCAGCGGGTAATGCCGGGGACTCTAATGAAACTGCCAGTGTAAACTGTGAGGAAGGTGGGGATGACGTCAAGTCAGCACGGCCCTTATGTCCAGGGCTACACACGTGTTACAATGGATGATACAAAGGGCTGCTACCTGGTAACAGGATGCAAATCTCGAAAATCATTCTCAGTTCGGATCGAAGTCTGCAACTCGACTTCGTGAAGGTGGATTCGCTAGTAATCGCGCATCAGCCACGGCGCGGTGAATACGTTCCCGGGTCTTGTACACACCGCCCGTCAAGCCATGGAAGCTGGGGGTACCTGAAGTCCGTAACCGCAAGGAGCGGCCTAGGGTAAAACTAGTGACTGGGGCTAAGTCGTAACAAGGTAGCCGTACCGGAAGGTGTGGCTGGAACACCTCCTTTCTGGAGAGATCTTTACCTGGTTTCTCTGGTTTTTCGACCTTCTTGCCTTTTCTTTATATATATAATATACCCTGATAATATGCCTGCAGCGTGTAAGGCTATTTTGTCCCAAAACTCAGAGACCTGTGCACAGCGGGCCCAGTTATCTCAGCAATGAGCAGGTTCGTTCTTAATAAACGTTGGGTAACTTGGCTGAGTAAAGGGATTTTTTTAGTCCCGTAGCTCAGTTGGTTAGAGCACTACACTGATAATGTAGGGGTCAGCAGTTCAAATCTGCTCGGGACTACTGAGTATACCGGAGGAGATGATGGTGTACAAACAGGAAGCATGATAATTTCGCCTTGATAAAGCTACGGCGATGCAACGGGGGATTAGCTCAGTTGGCTAGAGCGCATGCTTTGCACGCATGAGGTCAAGGGTTCGACTCCCTTATTCTCCACGAATAAAGGAGAAGCGTTCTTTAAATTTTGAGTACAATGGTTCAACGATTCGGTTCGATTCCGAATGTATTCACGTTTCCCGGTTAGCCGGGAATAAGTTCTTTGACGTATTGGAAAGAGCTAGATTTTTAAATCTGTATCACAAACAGAAGAAAGTAAATAAGAGCGTATGGCGAATGCCTTGGCTCTCAGAGGCGATGAAGGACGTGACAGGCTGCGATAAGTTCCGGTTAGGTGCCTATAACCGTTTAACCCGGAAATTTCCGAATGGGGAAACCCACCTGGATGAAGACCAGGTATCCGCTTCGGCGGAAGCAAACCCGGAGAACTGAAACATCTAAGTACCCGGTGGAAAAGAAAACAATAGTGATTCCCTGAGTAGTGGCGATCGAAAGGGGAACAGCCTAAACCACAATAGTTTCGGCTTTTGTGGGGTTGTAGGACTGCGACGTGGATTCTAATAAGGAAATAGAAATTCCTGGAAAGTTATACCATAGAAGGTGAAAGTCCTGTATATGTAACTTATTATTATCCTAGCAGTATCCTGAGTAGTGCGGGACACGAGAAATCCTGTATGAATCTGCCAGGACCATCTGGTAAGGCTAAATACTCCTGAGAGACCGATAGTGAACCAGTACCGTGAGGGAAAGGTGAAAAGCACCCTGAACAAGGGAGTGAAATAGTACCTGAAACCATACGCTTACAAACGGTCGGAGTCCCGAAAAATTTCGGGATGACGGCGTGCCTTTTGCATAATGAGCCTACGAGTTACTCCTCACTAGCAAGGTTAAGTCCTTAAGGGATGAAGCCGAAGCGAAAGCAAGTCTGAATAGGGCGTCTAGTTAGTGGGGGTAGACGCGAAACTTGGTGATCTACCCATGGCCAGGTTGAAGTACCGGTAAAACGGTATGGAGGACCGAACCAGTATACGTTGAAAAGTGTTTGGATGAGTTGTGGGTAGGGGTGAAAGGCCAATCAAACCAAGAAATAGCTCGTACTCCCCGAAATGCATTTAGGTGCAGCCTCGTGTAAAGTCTCATAGAGGTAGAGCTACTGATAAGGCTAGAGGGCTTCACCGCCTATCAACCCTTGACAAACTCCGAATGCTATGAGATGTTTCACGGGAGTGAGGCGTTGGGTG
>JADHVS010000018.1:0-22500 GCA_016783865.1 Bacteroidales bacterium | reverse complement strand
TTGACCACGTTCAGGATCTGGTGCCCCCGGCAAATGCATAACAGTGGAATGTCATTGGCTATGGCGTACCTGATCATTCTGAACTCCAATGTGTCGCGCCTGTTGTCAATCTCCTCGCACCGTTCCAGAGCCCCTTCCATGCCATACAGCGCAGGATTAACATCAGGACCTCCGGAGATAAGAATACCGGATGACCTTTCCAGAAAATATTGGATCGAATCGGCTCCGACCGCATACATGTTAACAAACTCAAAGTCGTCATCAATCTCCTCTAACCACGACCTTATCTGAGGCTTGTATTCTTTTGAAATTAATATCATTGGTTGAGGTGTTTTCTGGCAACCGGTAAACAAAACAGAAATCAGGACAATGAGAATAATTGTTTTTACGTTCAGCTTCATGGTGGGAATTAATTTAATGTAAAGATGAGAAAAAAAAAGTAGACAGTAGTCAGTAGACAGTAGACAGTAGTCAGTAGGGAGGAGGAGTCAGAAGTTGCACAATATGCATATTACCACACCCCTTACCCAAATCCCACTCCCCCGATTCACGATTCACGACTCACGACTCACGGATTTTGCTATCTTTAAAGCATGCATAAGTACTTTATCTATATCTTCCTGTTGATCCTTTCAACTCAGGCTTTCGGTCAGCAATTGGCAGATACAACCATTCTCGATGTCCCCGTCGACACCACTGCTCCAATTGCCAGGGTCTGGCAACTGAAAGATGATTACTCCAGGCTGGAGGACTATAAAATGGATACCCTGCAAACCTCTTTCCAGATATATAATCCTGTACTAAAATATAGTCCGTTCGTTTCACACCTGGGGAACCTGGGACTGCAGGCTCAGACTCACATGTTTTTCCAGAGAGATCCCGATGTCCCATTTCTTTTCTTAAGGCCGTTTAAACCCTACCTGTTATTGCCGGAGAATAATATCTATTATAATGTACGCCAACCATTCTCCTTGCTTGAATACAGCACAACCGGGCAGAACAGGCTCAAGCGGGAACAAATGGTACGTGCCATGCATACACAGAATGTTAATCCGTATTTGAATTTTGGAATGGATATAAAGCTCAGTACATCTGAAGGTCACTATGTAAACCAGAAAGGTAAACACAGTGGTTTCAAGATGTTCGGATCATACATCAAGGGAGATTATTCAGTTCACGGAAGCTTTGCTTATAACTCATTCACAATCAGCGAGAACGGGGGCCTGGTTAACGACAGCATTTTCCAGCATACACAACAGGATCCCCTTACCTATGATGTTCATATGACCGATGCTAATTCCCTTACCAGAAATCTGGGAGCTCAGATTACACAACGATACAGGTTCGGTAATGAATCAGAAGTTGAAGATACTACCAGTGCAACAGGCATACGCAAACTAAGAGACCGGACTGCAAAAACCGGCTCATTTTTACATACCATAGAATACAGCCGAAACAGACGATTTTATGAAGATGAAACACCCGGCATTTTGCCATCTTATTATGATCATTTTTATATCGATTCATTGAGTAGCTATGATTCAACCTTTATGCGGTCGTTGAAAAATACTTTTCAGATCATGCTGGATGAAAATCCAAACCGGAAAAATGATTTTGGTGCAAGGGCATTCATTACCCATGAATTGATAAAATACGGACACAATATGCCGAACGACACCTCTGTAAGTGGTTATTCTTTAAATCAATACAATAATATTTCAGTAGGGGCTGCAGTAGGACATACCGTGGGTGGTGGATGGACCTGGTTATTCGCTGGCAGACTATTCCTGATAGGATACAGGGCAGGAGATTTCAGGGTGACGGGTCAAATCGACAGGTATATCAATGCCAAAAAAGGAAGATCAAGGTTGGGTATTGCAGGATTGATCCGGCTGGAAGAACCCGATTATTTCCTGCAGCACTATGCTTCCAACCATTTTGCCTGGGAGAACGATTTCAAGAAAACAAAAGAGATACTGGCTTCAGCCACTATTGAAAATGAACCGTTGAGATTGAAACTAAAAGGTGAAAATTCTACCCTCACCGATTACATCTATTTTGGTACCGATACCATACCTCACCAGCACCGGGGTGTAATCAGCATTTTTTCTGTTGACCTGTACAAACATTTCCAGGCCGGCATTTTTAACAGCATCCACAGAATTTCCTATCAGTTGCCAACAAATAATGATGTAATCAGGATTCCGGCGCTTTCTTATTACACATCGAATTTTATCGGATTTGTTGTGGTTAAAAATGCTCTCACAGCTGAAATTGGTTTCGACCTGTTCTTTTATACCAAATACAAAGGTCTCTCATTTATGCCTTCCTATGGAATGTTTTACCACCAGGACGAAAGGGAAATTGGCAACTACCCTTATCTGGATGTATTTATCAATGCCAAATTAAAACGAACCCGCTTTTTCCTGAAATTCGACCACCTCAACGAAGGCTGGCTGGACAAGAATTATTTCCATGTACTGCACTACCCCATGCCGGGAAGGGCTTTCAAATTCGGACTATCCTGGACTTTTTATGATTAGAAGACAGAAGTCAGAAGGGGTGTGGGGATGGGTTCGTGTTTTTATATTTTAACTCCTGAATAACGTTGTCTTATTTTCCTTCATTCTGGATTCTGACTTCTGTCTTCTTCTTAATTTTTTTCGTAATTTGTATCCATACATTTTCATCTATGCAGTTGAAAGGTTATATCGTTCAACTTCTTTTTCTAATCCTTATACTGGTGTCAGCCGGATGCAAGGAGCAAGCTACCCACCGGCAGGAAAAAACTAAAATTGTTGACCTTGAAGAAATCCGAAACAATGGGGAACTGGTTGTCATAACCGATTTTAATTCCACCAATTATTTTATTTACCGGGGCCAGCCCATGGGTTACCAGTATGAATTGCTTCAGGAACTGGCCGATCATCTTGGGATTAAACTGGATGTGATCGTGAATAACGACCTGGAAGAGAGTTTCGACTGCCTCCTTTATGGCGAATGTAATCTTATTGCCCTCAATCTTACCATTACAAAAGACCGGAAAAAACGATTTGATTTTACCGAACCGCACAGCCAGACAAGACAGGTGCTTGTTCAACGAAAACCTGATGGCTGGGAAAAACTCAGGGAAAGTGAACTGGAGAATCAACTTATCAGGAACCAGCTCGAACTGGCGGAGAAAACCATACATGTCCAGCAAAATTCATCCTACTCTGCCCGTCTAAGAAACCTTTCTGATGAGATCGGAGATACGATTAATATTATCGAAGTTCCGGAAGAAGCCGAACAATTAATCATCCTGGTTGCCAAAGGAGAAATCGATTATACGGTTTGTGATGAGAATGTGGCCCTGGTGAACCAGACCTACTATCCCAACATTGATGTGGCCACAGCCATTAGTTTTCCTCAAAACCTGGCATGGGCAGTTCATAAAGGATCTGACCAGTTAAAGCAGGAGATAAATGCGTGGTTGCGCGAATTCAAGAAGTCGAAGAAGTATGCGGTCATTTACAATAAGTATTTCAGGAATCAAAGATATGTGCAAATGATGCAAAGCGATCTGTTTGCTTTAAGCAGCGGCAAAATATCTGATTACGACGAATATTTCAAGGAATACAGCAAGCAAATTGAATGGGACTGGAGGCTCCTTGCTTCCCTTGTTTACCAGGAATCAAGATTTAATCCCAGGGCCAGGTCATGGGCGGGGGCTTTTGGACTGATGCAACTGATGCCAACAACCGGCAGGAGATTCGGCGTAAATTGGAACTCTTCACCTAAAGAACAGATCAGGGCAGGAGTCGAATTCATTCAATGGCTTGATGACCGGTTTATTGATGAGATATCTGACCCGGAGGAGAGGATTAAGTTTGTCCTGGCCTCCTATAACGTAGGTTATGGTCATGTCACTGATGCCATGCAGTTGGCTGAGAAATATGATAAAGATCCAAAGATCTGGTCGGAAAATGTGGAAGCCTGCCTGTTACTGAAATCTAAACCTCAATATTATAAAGATCCGGTTGTGAAATATGGATACTGCAGGGGAATTGAAACCAGCAATTTTGTGATTGAAGTGATTGAGCGGTATGCGGACTATATCAATATCATTCCGGATGATAATCAATCCGTCGCAGCACTTCCTCAAACTCCGAAATAATCATTGCTGTTGCACCCCACACCGTATGCCCGGTGATGTGATAATATGGTACCAAAGCCTTATTGAATAGTATGATCCTGGCTTTATTTTTTTTCATTTCAGGATCAAGAAAATGATCAATAGGGGTTTCGATCAGGAATTCAACTTCTTGAGGATCAGGCTTGAAGAATGGTTTTTCGTGACAAAATCCAACCACAGGACACACCAGCATATTACTGACCGGAATAAACAGGTCAGTCAGTTTGCCCAGTAATTCTATCTTTTCGGGAATGATGCCGATCTCCTCCTGCGACTCTCTTAACGCAGTTGAAATACAATCCGGATCCCCCTCTTCTTTCTTTCCACCCGGCAAACTGATCTGTCCGCCATGAGTACCGGGGTAATCTGTTCTCTGCATTAAAACAGTATGAATCCTGTTTCCTGATGGATATAACAGGATCAGTACAGCAGCATTTTTCTGAGCCTGACCTCTCTGTATTTTAAGTCGCAGGACCGGAGCCATTTTATATTGGTAATCGATACCCGGGAGCTCTTTCTGTAGCTCTTCCCGAAGCAACCTGCTAAAATCATTCATTGATCTTATGGTCCCGATTTTTTTCATCAGGCTATAAAGGTAATTATTCATGATTATATATGTTGGCCACAGATTCTGTAATACATACTGTTTCGCAAATACTTGCTTGACTTTCATGAAAATATATTGTAATTTATAGGGTTCCAGTCAAAATTTCTAACTCATTCAAAACCAATAACATGAAAAAATTAATTGTAATTCTGATCGTTTGCATGGTCGGATTAAATGTATCAGCTCAGATGCCTGATTCTGTATTAATTCAGGAGCTAAAGAAAGAAGTAAAAATGCTCAAGAAGGAAGCTAAGGGTCTGAAGTACCAGGTAAGCACCCTTAAAAAACAGCATCAGGAGGACCTGGAAAAAATCAAAACTTCACTCGATGAGAATGCAGGCAAGGTGGGTGATTTAAAAAACGAACTGGATGGGACTAACGGGGCACTGGCTGAACATCAGCAAAGCTCTGATGAACGGATAGGTGTACTCGAAGCATGGACCAAAAAGATGTTGATGATCCTGATCATCATGTTTGGTATTCTTTTTATCGTTTTATTGATACTGGTACTTATGAACAGATCTGCAGTAAAAAAGAACTTTATTAAACTTGAAGCCAAGGTAGAGAACGTAAAGGAAGAACACTCCATTGCCCATAAGGAACTTGAGAAAAAATACCTTGCTGAACTTGAGGAGTTGAAGAAGGGATTTGCTGATAAGAAGTAGACAGTAGACAGTAGTCAGTAGTCAGTAGTCTGTAGGGGAGTGGGTGTGGCGGAAGGTTAGTTAAAACGGATTGCCCGGATTGGACTGATTCGACTGATCAGCATGGATGGCAGTATCAGTATCAGCATGATAATGACACAGGTACCAATGTTCAATCCGACAATATGCAAGGGATTGAAATGAATGGGCACCTCGGTGAGATAATAGGATGATTGATCAAGTTTGATGAATCCAAACTGTTTCTGGATCAGGCACAAGGTTAATCCAATGACATTTCCCCAGAACAATCCCTTCAGGATTATAAAGGCTGCCTGGTACATAA
Source organism: Bacteroidales bacterium (assembly GCA_016783865.1). Next base: position 16,732 of record JADHVS010000018.1, on the reverse strand, counting down.
ATATATTCCTGACACTTACATTTATTGCACCCAGTGCCTTCAGTATCCCGATCATGTTGGTGCGGTCGAGGATCAGGATTAGTAATCCGGAGACCATATTGAAACCGGCAACGATCAGCATAAGCAACAATACGATCAGCACATTCATGTCCTGGAGATTCAGCCAGTCAAAGATCTGGGGATATTTATCATTGATATTTGTGACCTTAAGCCTCGACCCATCTTCTTCAAATCCAAAGCCAACAATATTCATGATGTGGTAGGTCATCCATTCCAGGTCTTTGAAGTCGCGAATGTTAATTTCATACCCGCTGATCATATCGGTGGTCCAGTCGTTTAGCCTCTGAATATGAGCAATATCCGCAAATACATAAACTTTGTCGAATTCTTCCAGGCTGGTTTCATAAATACCTGATATTTTAAACCGGCGCATTCTGGGCGGATCCTGTACAAAATACATGATCAACTCATCCTCAACATTGAGTTTGAGAAGCCTGGCCATAAATTGTGAAATCAGTATTTCATTCGATCTTACTGAATCAGAAACATAAAAGGGTTTTCCTTTTACAATATATTGATTAAGGAAACTCCAGTCGAAATCGCTGCCTATTCCTTTTACCACCACACCCTGAATCTCCGATTTTGTTTTGATGATCCCGGCTTTGATCGCAAAAGCCTGAATGTTTAAAATTTCCGGATCTGCTATTAACCCGGGAAGAAATTCCTGGTTTTTATTGATGGGTTGTGTCTCATATGAAAGGTTTGAATCAAAGTTTAAAATCTGTATATGTGATCCGAAACCAACTACCTTGCTGGTGATTTCATTTTTGAATCCGGTTACCACAGCCATGGCAATAATCATAACCGCCAGGCTCAGCGCAATGCCAAATACAGCAATCCTAAGAATAGAGCGTGAAACACTCTTCCTATTCTCCTTGTCAAGGATGAGACGCCTGGCTATAAAGTACTCTGTATTCAAGTTACTGCTGTTAATGGTATTACAAATGTAACTAAGAAAATCATTAATATTGTATTCATGGAAGTTGCATGTTACAAGTTACAAGTTGCAGGTTAACCAGTGAGTTGTGAGTGGTGAGAGGTGAGTCGAATGTGACTTGGTGCATTATAGGCAAGATATCATCAAAATACAACTTCTGGCAAACTTTAATGATGAGATTTTTATTATATATAATTGCCTTCCTGAATTTTTTGAGTTGCTCTTCGCAGGAACCGCAGCGCATAATTACCGGTGCGGAGAGGACGGAGCAATATTTTCCCCAATTGCAAGGAAAACAGATTGCCATCTGTGCAAACCAGACATCCATCATAGGAAAAGTCTATCTGCTGGACAGCCTGCTTCGCGCAGGTATCGATGATTTTCAGATCATGAGGGTCTTTAGTCCTGAACACGGCTTTCGTGGCGATGCCGATGACGGCATGTTGATAAATGATTCGGTCGATCCTGAAACAGGAATACAAGTTGTTTCACTGTATGGAAGAAACCGAAAACCCTCTGCAGAGGTTATGGAAGGTCTCGACCTGGTAATATTTGATATCCAGGATGTTGGAATTAGGTTTTATACCTATATCTCAACACTGTTTTATCTGATGCAGACCTGCGCTGAACAGAACATCAGGCTTATGGTTCTCGACCGGCCTAATCCGAATGGATTTTATGTAGATGGACCGGTGCTGAAAGAGGAACATAAATCGTTTATCGGACTACATCCTGTACCTGTTGTGCACGGGATGACAATTGGTGAATATGCACAGATGATCAACGGGGAAAAATGGCTGGGAAACGGACTGGTATGCGATCTTACCATTATCACGTGCAACAACTACGACCATACAATGAAATATGATCTTCCGGTCAGCCCTTCCCCAAACCTGGCCACGATGAATGGGATCTACCTGTATCCCTCAATTGGGTTATTCGAAGGAACAGTGATTAGTGAAGGACGCGGGACAGACAATCCATTTGAGGTTTTCGGGCATCCGGAACTGCAAAATGCTCCTTTTATCTTTGTACCAAGAAGTATGCCCGGGAAATCCACTCATCCGAAACAACAGGGATTAACCTGTTATGGATTTGACCTGAGAGGGTATTCAGATGGTCTGGATAGTATGCAATTGCATCTGGATTTAAGCTGGCTGTTGTTCGCATATAACAATATCACAGATCAGAAATCCTTTTTTACCGACTATTTCGATCTGTTAGCGGGTGATTCATTGCTAAGAAAACAAATCATCATGGGTCTTTCAGAGGAAGAAATCAGGGAAAGCTGGGAAGAAGAGGTTGATGCATTTATGGAGATCAGGAATAAATATTTGTTGTATCCTGATTTCTAAGAAGAAATAACCTAAAGTGACTAAAATGACTAAAGTGACTAAAGTGACTAAAATTGTGCATAATTCTAGTTCATTCTAGCTCATTCTAGCTCATTCTAGTCATTCGAAATTTCTTCAAACCTTCCTCCAGACACTCCATCGCCTTTTTCAGGTCGTCCTTGTTCAGTACATACGCAATGCGAACTTGTTTTTTCCCGGCTTCCGGGTTTGAATAGAAGCCCGAGGCAGGGGCCATCATGACGGTCTGGTTGTTCCATTCAAAATCGCTGAGAAGCCACTTGCAAAAATCATCTGTGTCATCCACAGGCAATTGCGCTATGGTATAAAATGCACCACCTGGAGTGGGACAGACCACACCATCCATCCGGTTCAGGGCTTCTACCATGAAATCGCGACGCCCGATGTATTCGTCGTACACTTCCTTAAAATAGGTATCCGGAGTATCGAGGGCTGCTTCTCCAAGGATCTGACCTAAAGATGGAGGGCTCAGCCTTGCCTGTGCAAATTTCAGGGCCGTACTTATTACATCCTTGTTTTTTGTTACCATAGCCCCGATCCTCACTCCACAAGCGCTATACCTTTTTGATACGGAATCGAGCAGGATGACGTTTTGATCGATACCTTTAAGGTGCATGGCAGAAAAATGGGAATGACCATCGTAACAGAACTCCCGGTAAACTTCATCAGAGAAAAGATAAAGGTCGTGTTTCCGTATGATCTCTCCAAGCTGCTCCAACTCATCCCGGGGATATAAATACCCGGTTGGATTGTTGGGATTATTAATGATGATACCCTTTGTTTTTGGAGTGATCAATTTCTCAAAATTGCTAACAGGTGGCAGTTTAAAATCCTCTTCAATGTATGAAGTAACAGGGACAACCTTAACTCCGGCAGCCACTGTGAATCCATTGTAATTGGCATAAAAAGGTTCCGGTACGATGACCTCATCGCCCGGATTTAGTGTCGACATTAAAGCAAAGGAAATGGCTTCCGAACCACCTGTGGTAATGAGCATTTCCGTATGGTCAACAGCAATATCCAAAGCCTGGTAATAACCGGCTAACTTTCTTCTGTAGCTTTCATTTCCTGCGGAATGACTGTACTCAATCACCTTTTTATCCAGGTTTTTAATGGCGTCAAGGGCAACCTCCGGAGTGTGGATATCGGGTTGTCCGATATTGAGGTGATATACTTTGCGCCCCTTCCTTTTGGCCTCCTCAGCAAATGGAACCAGTTTACGGATAGGGGATTCCGGCATATCATGTCCTCTGAGAGAAATTTGTGGCATGGCTTAGATTATTTTGATTAATTGGCTAGAAGTTAGTTGCTAGGTACTGGGTACAAGTTGCTAGGTGTCTTCTACTATAGTCTTGGAATTTAATTTTAGCTAAATCCAAATTTTAGTCATTCGTAATTTCTTCATTCCGCCGGTTTCACCCTTCCCTTAATAAAAATCCTCTTAGGCGAATTCGAAGCATTTGAATAAACCGTGATTGATTTGGTAAAGGTACCAACACGATGGGTATCATACCTGACCTTGATGGAAGCCGATTCATCCTTCCTGAGAGGTTCTTTTGGCCATTCAGGAATGGTGCATCCGCAGCTGGATTTTACATTGGTAAGCACCAGTGGCTCTTTACCGGTATTAGTATATTTAAATTCGCAAATACCTTCAGATCCAAAATCCAGTTCACCATAATCATGATTAGTTTTCTCAAATTCGATCCTGGCGCCTTTCTTGCTTTCCTTCTCCTCTGGATTGCCTCCGCAACAGATCAGGTTAAACAGGGCTAATCCTAATACCATAATTACAAATCTGTTCATGTCAATTTTTAATATGATATAAAAATAGTGGTTTATTATTTCAACCCCAAAGAATGTGACTTTACACTGAATTATCTATTTTTACGGAAATTTTCATAAAAAATTGTAGCTATCGATGGATATTCCTTCCAAATATGATCCTTCCAAAACTGAAGACAAGTGGTATAAATACTGGCTCGACGAGGGATTGTTCCGTTCTGTCCCAGATGAAAGGGAGCCCTATACCATTGTTATTCCTCCCCCAAATGTTACCGGGGTACTGCACATGGGTCATATGCTGAACAACACCATACAGGATGTGCTTATCCGCCGGAAAAGAATGGAAGGGAAAAATACCCTCTGGGTTCCCGGAACCGACCATGCTTCGATTGCCACTGAAGCAAAAGTGGTCGCCAAACTAAGGGAGGAAGGTATCGATAAATACGACCTGTCGCGGGAAGAATTTCTTAAGCATGCCTGGGAATGGACCCACAAGTATGGAGGGATAATCCTGGAACAGTTAAAGAAATTGGGAGCCTCCTGTGATTGGAATAGAACCAACTTTACAATGGATCCTCATTACTATGAAAGTGTAATAAAGGTATTCATCGATTTACATAATAAGGGGTTGATCTACAGGGGCGTACGCATGGTCAACTGGGATCCCCAGGCAAAGACTGCCGTATCGGATGAAGAGGTATTCCATCGTGAAGAAAATTCAAAACTTTACCATGTAAGGTATCAGATAAAAGACAGTGACGATTGGATAACCATTGCCACCACCAGGCCTGAAACCATCCTCGGAGATACTGCTGTGGCCGTTAATCCAAATGATGAAAGATATACCTCCCTGCATGGGAAACAGGTAATTATTCCCCTGGTCGAAAGACCTGTCCCACTGATTACCGATGAGTATGTAGACATGGAATTTGGAACGGGTGCGCTGAAAATTACACCTGCCCATGATGAAAATGACTATGAGATCGGGATCAGGCATAATCTTGAATCCATCGATATCCTGAATGATGATGGCACGCTGAGTGAAGCCGCTCAGTTTTTTATAGGACTGGACAGGTTTGTTGCCCGTAAAGAAACAATTAAGGAACTGGAAAGAAGGGGCCAGCTGGTAAAAACTGAAGATTATGTCAATAAGGTGGGCTATTCTGAGCGGACCGATGCAGTGATCGAACCGAAATTGTCGATGCAGTGGTTCCTCAGGATGAAGGATATATCAAAACCGGCCCTGGAGAATGTCGTTAATGGAAAAGTAAAACTGCATCCGCATAAATTTATCAATACATACCGTCATTGGATGGAAAATGTCAAAGACTGGTGTATCTCCAGGCAGCTATGGTGGGGACACAGGATCCCTGCATGGTATATACAGGGAAAAAACGAATATGTAGTAGCAGCCAATATCGAAGGCGCTCTTATAGAAGCCAGAAATAGAACGGGTAATCCCGGTTTAACCGAAAAGGACCTGAAACAGGATGAGGATGTTCTGGATACCTGGTTCTCATCCTGGTTGTGGCCCATAGCCGTCTTTGACGGGATCCGTTATCCTGAAAATACCGACTACAATTATTATTACCCGACAAACGACCTGGTCACGGCACCTGAAATATTATTTTTCTGGGTGGCGAGAATGATCATTGCAGGGTATGAATATCCCGGGAAAAGGCCTTTTGACAATGTTTACCTTACAGGTACAGTGCGTGATAGCCAGCGCAGAAGAATGTCGAAATCCCTTGGCAATTCACCCAATCCCCTTGATCTGATTAAAAAATATTCAGCAGATGGTGTCCGTGTAGGTATGTTATTGTGCTCTCCTGCCGGGGGTGACCTGTTGTACGACGACAGCCTGCCTGAGCAGGGAAGGAATTTTGGAAATAAGATCTGGAATGCATTCCGCCTGGTAAAGCAATGGAAAGTAGACCAGACATTAGCACAACCGGAAGTATCCCGGCAGGCTGTAGAGTGGTTTAACAACAAGATCCAGGAAGGGATTAACCAGCTCGACGACCAATTCAAAAAGTACAGAATATCAGAAGCACTGATGACGGTTTACCGGCTTTTCTGGGATGAGTTCTCTGCCTGGTACCTGGAGGCTGTAAAGCCAGGATATCAGCGACCTATGGATGCAAAAACATATACATCAACCATCTGGTTCCTTGACTCGATGGTGAGATTGCTTCATCCCTTTATGCCATTTATAACAGAAGAGATCTGGCAGTTGCTGGAAGAGCGTGAATCTGGTGACACCATTATGAACCAGCCTTTTCCCGGGACAAAGAAATTCGATTCTGCTATACTGAAGGGTGGTGAGCAGATGAAGGAAGCAGTTACCGCCATCCGAAACATCCGGAAAGACAAAAACATTCCCTTTAAGGAACCTGTTCACCTGGTGGTAAAAGACATTAACGGACAATATGATCATCATTTTGAACCCGTGCTCAAAAAACTGGGACATGTAGATAAGGTTGATTTCACCAGCGAAGAAATTAAAGGGGTTATATCATTTCGTGTTCAGTCGATAGAGTTTTACATCCCACTGGATGGCGAGGCGGATCATGAAGAAGAACTGAAGAAGCTTCAGGAAGAATTGAAATATACGAAAGGTTTTCTGAAGACAGTCATGAAAAAGCTTGATAATGAGCACTTTGTGAGCAATGCACCGGCGCAGGTAGTGGAAAAGGAAAAACAGAAAATGGAAGATGCTGAAAAAAAGATTAAAGTGCTGGAGGCCCGGATATCGAACCTGCAATAATTGTAAATCTGTCATCCTGAACCTGCCTGCAGTTGTAGCCAGGGTCATAGCGTGGTATTCCGGGATGGACCTGGTGATCGCTTCCTGATACCACTCCAGGAATAGTTCCACCGGATCTTCAGGTATAACAGCAGGGAAAGGTATTGCTGTCATATTTCCTTATCATTGATTCGGTCAAATTCAATCCTGGCATTCTTAATGCTGGCATTCAGTTCGAATCCGATCAGCAGCACAAGCGAATTAAGGTACAGCCAGATCAGGATAACCATGATGGTCCCAATGGTTCCGAAAAACTTATTAAATTGTCCAAAATGATTGATGATATATGAAAAAACAAGGGATGTGAGAATGACAAGCAAGCTGGCCAGGGTGGATCCGGGGGTTCTGAATTTCCATTTCATCCTGCGCGAGGGCCCCAGTAAGTATAAGAATGAAATAGCAGTAAATATCGACAATATGACAATGATCCATTTCCCGGTAAGCAGGATATAAAAGGTCAGTCCCTTTCTCATTAATTCCATTTCAACAAGCGTGTTTACAGTGAACCGGCTAAAAGTGATCAGGCTGACGGACAATGTGATGAGGGAAAAGATGATAATGACCAGCAGGACTGCAATGAGCCGCCTTTCATACCAGGTACGTGTCTCAATAGTATGATATGTATTGTTGAAAGCAACGATCATTGCATTGATCCCGTTGGTTGAAAAGATAAGGGCGATGAAAAGGCCAAAATAACTCAGTCCCCTCCTTTTAATAAGCATATCCTGGATTGTATTCTGGATGAGTTCATAAACATTCCCCGGCAAAATATCTTCTATTAAATTGAGCAGGCCTTCCTGGAAATTATCGACCGGGATAAACGGAATGATGGTAAAAAAATAAATGATAGCGGGTAAAAGAGCTAGAAAGAAATGAAAGGCAATGGCAGAGGCGCGGGTAGTTAATGCGCCATTTTGAATGCCCCGGAAAAAGAAAATTACAACATCATAAAAGGGAACCCGCTCAAAACCCGGCAAGACAAGCTTTTTCGCTCTTCCGGTTATCCTAAGTATCCACTTGTTCAGGAAATTATCTTTTTTATTTGGATTGAGCAATGAAATCATAGATTTACCAGGATGCTTTCAGACTTAGATCCAAACTCTTCAGCTGGTGGGTCAACGCCCCAATGGATATCAGATCAACTCCGCAGGCAGCATATTCACATACATTATCCAGAGTAATCGAGCCGGAAGACTCAATTTCAAACCGGCCTGCTATAAATGCTACTGCTTCTTCTGTCTGTGGGATGTTGAAATTATCAAGCATGATCCGGTCAACTCCTCCCACTTTCATAATCTCTTTTACCTCTTCAAGGTTCCTTGCTTCCACCTCAATTTTTAAGCTCAGGTTATTCTCCTTTAAATATTTGTGGGTCTGTTCAATGGCCTTTTGAATTCCGCCGGCATAGTCAATATGATTATCCTTCAGCATGATCATATCATACAATCCCATGCGATGGTTAGTACCGCCACCGATGCGAACGGCTTCTTTCTCGAGGAACCTCATACCCGGATAGGTTTTCCGTGTATCCACTATGCTCGCCTTAAATCCGGCTACAGCATCTGCATATTTTCTTGTCGTTGTGGCAATCCCGCTCATACGTTGCATGATATTCAGCACAAGACGCTCGCCTTTTAGTATACTGATCGTTTGTCCCTTAATCGTAAATACCTTGTCTCCCGGATAAATATTAGCGCCATCGGGCAAAAATGCGTTAAACAGGATAGATGAATTTATTTTATCAAAAATGAGACGAGCCACCTCCACTCCGGCAATGATGCCTGTGTCTTTTGCCAGTAAGGTAGCTTCACCCATTGAGGTAACATCAATGACAGCCAGTGAGGAATGGTCACCATCCCCGACATCTTCTGCCAGGACCATTTCGATGAACTGGTCCAGTTGTTCCCTATTCATTTTCTGCGTCTTCAGCTTCTATCCGTATCTGATGAATTAAGGGTGATCCTTCATTTTCCTTAATCAGAAGGTAAACCCTGTAAGGTCCGGTTGAAGTAACCAATTTCCCTATAGCATATTTGGAAGGTTCTTTTCCTCCTTCAAATATCACTGTAAAAGAGGAAGGCTTGTTATCGGAAAAGAATTTTCTGATGATCTGTTCAGCCTGGGTTTTACTGTAAATATCTTCTTCCTCCAGAATGACCAGTTCAATCGAAGTATTAAAATGTTTAGCTAATTCGGTTGCATTCCCAGCCTGGAAGGCAAGCACTATACTGTCAGGTATCATTTTTGCAGGAGGGGCAAATGATAACTGAAACATAAAGATAAAACCTGAAACGAAAAGAATGTTCAACTTATTTTTTTTCATGTTTGCCTGATTTTTCTGTATAGAAACAAATTCCGGACCAGTTTATTATCGATTTCAACCTGACTCCTGATTATCGAGGCTTTCTATTGTCATAATTTCGTCATTCTGAACTGGGTTCAGGATCCATAACCAGCTGCTAAATAGATCCTGAAATAAATTCAGGATGACTATTAAACTGAAATCATGCTCTTTATCGATAACCAGTACCTGGCAACTTTTTAAATATTAACCGAATTCCTAGGATTAATGCAATTTAACAAATATATTCATTCGTATAAAATTCATGTTCATTTCATTTAATGAAAACAGCAAGTGTCGATGAAGATTAAGTTACTGTTTACCGGTAAAACCAAACCTGCCTATTTGGATCAGGGAGTCCAGGATTATATCCGGCGGATAGACCATTATACATCTTTACAAATAATTGAAATTCAGGATTTAAAAAAGACTAAGGGATTACCCCAACAAAAGATTATGGAACTTGAAGGGGACAAGATCCTGAAAAATATTCAGGCCGAAGATTTTGTTATCCTGCTCGATGAGCGTGGGAAACAGTTGTCTTCAGTTGAGTTGGCCGGACTGATTGAAGAAAAAACACTGCAATCACTTAAGAGTATTGTTTATGTAACAGGAGGGGCCTTTGGATATGACAAAAAGGTTTATGACAGGGCCAATATGCTGCTGTCTGTTTCAAAAATGACATTTTCCCATCAGGTAATCAGAATATTATTCCTGGAACAACTTTACAGGGCTTTTACATTGATTAAAGGGCAGCCTTATCATCATGGTTAAAGCAGATTGTGTAATTTTAGGTAGTTTTAATCTTTGAAGTAAGCATAAGTGATAAAAACCAAGACACATATTCGGTTTTTTGTTTTATTAGGTCTGGCCGTTGTTTTATTTCTGTTCAGTATTTTTTCCTATAAAATTGTTATCCCCTCATTCAGGCATCATACCCTTCATAAAAGATTTCAGGAAGATTTCTATGTCAAGGAATTTCAGCTGGATGATTTATTGGACGAATGGGAAACTTATTTTGCAGACCTGGATGAAAAAAAGCTGATCAGCGATTTTATCGGACAATCACTCGAAGAAATTACCAGGGAAGGAATCAACATTTTTGTATACAGGAATGATTCCCTGTTATTCTGGTCGACGACCAATAATCCTGACGATCAGATGACCCGGGGCAGCACCCGGTCTGATCCCATTGTATTTTTGGATAATGGATGGTACTATAAGAAGGACCGGTATTTTGGACCAGTGCGTGTAATGGGGATGGTGCTGATCCGTACAGAATTTTCCTATGAAAACAGGTACCTTAAAAACACTTTCAATCCCGATTTAATCCTGCCGACAGAGGTTGATCTTAAAATGGATACCGGGAGTCCGTTCCCGGTTTATAATGCTATGGGAGATTACCTGTTTTCTCTCAATTTTGATCAGGTCACCGGATTCACCGTGGCCTACAAGGTATTCGCACTGTTTTGCTTTTTCTCCGGGCTTTTCCTTTTCCTGCTTTTACTCATCCTGTTGATACGGTCGATTACAATCCAGCTCTACAGGAACATGGGTATTATCCTTTGTATTGTTATCCTTGTGTTGCTGGATGCCATCCTGGTCAATATGAAGATGCCCCCCCAGCTGGAATCAATTACTTTGTTTTCACCATTTACATTTGCTTCTTCAAAATGGTTCCCTTCCCTTGCCGATCTTCTGATAACGTCAGGTTTTGTTTTCTTCCTGGCATTCGTTATTTATTATCATTTCGACCTTAATATCGGTTACCTGAGAAAGAAACCGGCCGTGAAACATGTGGTTCAGTTTATCTATGTTTTTATACTGGGTGTAACCTTTCAATGCATCTGCCTGTTAATCCGCAGCCTTGTGCTGGATTCCAGCATAAATTTCGAGATATACAGGGTGCTGAATTTAGGCGTGAATACCTTTATCGGGCTGTCTATAATCGCACTTCTTTTTTCCTCCTGGGCTTTACTGTTTGATAAAATGGTCACCCTGCTGAATCCAGGGGCAGGAATAAAGGGGAAAGTGCTATACCTGGTATTATTTATTCTGATCGTGACCTTGTCCGGCTGGGTTATAAGCGGAGGGATGCAGCTCCTCGTCATCCTTTCTGCTGTAATTATATCGATGGTCATGACCTGGATCAGGTACAGTACCAGCCTTAAGTTCAAATATTCCACTTTTGTTTTGCTGATCCTATTGTTCAGCCTTCTGAATCTTTACCTGGTCGTACATTATTCCCGGGTAAAGCAGAATAATACCAAACAGGTCCTTGCCGTTGATCTTTCAGCCGAGCATGATCCGGTGGCTGAGCTTTTGCTCAAGGAGATTGAAAACCAGATTACAACAGATGAACTGCTAAGAGATTACGTCCTGGATCCCTTTACTGATATTCAATTGATTTACGATCATTTAGCGAGGGAATACTTCAGAAGCTTCTGGGAGAAATACGAATTGCAGGCCATTCTTTGCAATCCGGCAGATAGCATATATGTTGAACCTCCCACTGATGAGGTCTACCACTGTTATACCTTTTTCGACTCACTGGTTGCATCTGCAGGCATCCAGTTACCGGGTTCGAGTTTTTATTTTATTAATAACCTGAATGGACGGATCAGTTATTTTGCCTCCTTTGATTTTTACTATGCCGATTACATTGATATGATAACCCTTTACCTCCAGCTTGATTCGAAATTGTTGTCTCAGGAATTAGGCTATCCCGAACTGCTTTTATCTGAAGAACTGAAAACCGGCCTGTCGGAACAATATTCCTATGCCAGGTACCATGCAGGGGATCTGATTACCCAGGCAGGTGAGTATTCATTCAGTCTCAAAAGCAGCACATACACTAATGGGGAAAAAGAGTATGAATTCCTGACACTGGAACAATATGATTTGCTTGTATATAACATTGATGAGGCAAATACCATTGTGATGGGTCACCCCAGGCTTAAATTCCTGGATGTCCTGATTTCTTTCACCTACATTTTTGGATTCTTTTATTTAATCGTTTCCATCAGTCTGTTCATCATTAATATTCCATTTTTCCGTAAGAGCATCCAATTGAATATTAAGAATAAGATCCAGTACTCGATGGTCATTATAATTGGATTATCATTGCTTCTGATCGCAGGTGGAACAATTTACTTCAGTGCACGGCAGTTTAAGCAACGTCACCTTGAAAGCCTGTTGGAAAGGACACAATCGGTATATATTGAACTGTCGCATAAACTGGCTTTTGAAACATCCTTGCAGTATGAGTGGCAATCCACAGGATATCAAAACCTGGAGGAATTGTTGCGTAAATTCTCCAATGTGTTTTTTACCGATATTAATTTATACGACCAGGAAGGCAATTACCTTGCCTCCTCGCGACCGGAAATATTCGACAGGGGATTGCAGGGGACCAAAATGGATCCAAGGGCGATTTATGAGCTTTCGATGAACCACAAGAACGAATTTGTACACGAAGAGAGAATCGGTACGCTAAATTACTTATCGGCATATGTTCCTTTCAAAAACAATGATAATCAGCTGCTTGCGTACCTGAACCTGCCCTATTTTACCAGGCAGGATACCCTTAAGAAGGAGATTTCCAACCTGGCTGTCGCTATTGCGAATTTCTATGTGCTTCTGATCTCTCTGAGTGTCTTGCTGGCCATTTTCTTTTCCAATAAAATAACGCAGCCTCTAAGGATGATCCAGAATAAGATCAGCTCATTTACCCTGGGCAAAACAAATGAGCGGATTCAATACGAAGGGAAAGATGAGATTGGAAGCCTGGTAAGTGAATATAATCATATGGTGGATGAGTTGGCCAGGAGCGCCGGATTACTCGCTAAATCGGAAAGAGAATCGGCATGGCGTGAGATGGCTAAACAGATTGCCCATGAGATAAAAAATCCACTCACACCTATGAAATTGAATGTCCAGTTCCTGAAGAAAAGCTGGAAGGATGACCCTGGTCAGTGGGAAGAAAACCTGGAAAAAGTTTCGGCCAGGTTAATTGAACAGATTGATGAATTATCTTCCATTGCCACTGAGTTCTCCAACTTTGCCCAAATGCCAAAGGCAAATAATGAAGAGGTCGATCTGAGAGACCGGATCCGTGATGTGATTGGTTTGTATGAGAATACCGAGGATATGGATATTGAATTTACCTTTAATGAGGACGAACGGGTAGTTGTTTTTACAGATAAGGAACAAATTTCGCGCGTATTCATCAACCTGATAAAAAATGCTGTCCAGTCAATCCCCGATGACAGACTGGGCCGGATAAAGATTAACCTGGATACCGACAGTGATTATGCATGGATCAGGGTTTCTGATAATGGGAAGGGGATCCAGGGCAATCTTGGTGATAAACTGTTCGAACCCAATTTTACGACCAAGTCGAGTGGTATGGGCATGGGATTGGCCATTTCGAGGCGTATCATTGAGAACTCAAATGGTGAAATATCCTATGAGACGGAATTAGATAAAGGGACTACTTTTATTATTAAATTACCGATCTTTAAGATTGTATACTAGTGTCATGTCAAGCTTATTTTATCTGTTAGTCATTCCGAACTTGCCTGCCCTGCCTGCCCCGATGAAGATCGGGGATGCATATCAGGGTTTCGGAATCTTCTGGAATTCAGTTAGATGCTGAAATAAATTCAGTTAGATGCTGAAATAAATTCAGTTAGATGCTGAAATAAATTCAGCATGACCAATGATGTATTAAAGTTGACATAACACTAGTTAAGAAGTAGACAATAGACAGTAGACAGTATCTTCAAGTAATCATTCCTTATAAAATATATGGTGAAAAAGGCTAAAAAAAAAGATAAAAAGAAAACCAGCAGGGAGGGGCCCAGGTTACAGCTAAAGCATTTTCCCTCTGCTCAGAGATTCTCTTTTTTCCTGTTGTCGATTATCCTGGTTCTGTATTCTTTGATTGCAGCGAAATTGTTTTTATATCCCATTGCCCTTGCCGTTTTATTCGCCTACCTGATATTTCCTGTAGCCAATTGGCTCGAAAAACATAAATTACCAAGGATCATTGCCATACTAATCAGCGAAATTCTGTTGCTCCTGATCATTACGGGAGCGGGATTATTTATTTACAAGAAGGTTGGAACCTTCGTGGGTGATTTTCCTTCGTTCAGGGCAAAAGCGTTAAGTAATATTGATGGATTTGAATCATGGCTGGGGCAATTATTGGGTATTGCTGACCTGAACCTGACGGGAATACTCAGAACACGTGTGGCAGGACTCTTTGATGCAGGGAGCAATTTCTTTTCGAACGCACTCACCGCTACAACAGGTACGATATTCAGAATCGGGATCCTGCCGGTCTTCATCTTCCTGTTTTTATATTACAGGACGAAGTTTGCCTGGTTCATATTGAAGCTTGTTCCCGATGATCAGCGAATGGTGGCAATCGATACCCTCAGGGGTGTATCTAAAGTAGCATCAAGATATATGGGAGGTGTTTTCATTGTTGTGATTATTCTTGCCATTGTGAATACTACAGCTTTTATCCTGATCGGTTTGAAATATGCCATGGTATTCGGTGTTATTGCGGCCATCTGGGTCTTTATCCCCTATTTTGGCAGCATCATCGGCTTTTTCTTCCCATTCGTTTTTGCAGCACTCACTGGCGATTCCCCCAATATGGCCTTGAAAGTAGTGGTAATATTCCTTTCTGTCCACTTCCTGGAGAATTATATCCTTACGCCCAATATTGTAGGTAACTATGTAAAGCTTAATCCATTCATCATTATCCTTGGACTAATAGCCGGTGCCCTGGTCTGGGGTATGCCGGGAATGTTCGTTGTCATACCTGCACTGGCTGTTATCAGGGTGATATGTGAGCACAACCGTACCCTGCAGCCTTACGTATACCTGTTAGGTACAACAGGTGCCGGGAAGCATGCCATTACTGCAGAAAAAATAAAGCGATTTCTTCGCCTGATCAAAAAAAAATAGCCCATTCCTCTTTTCAGGGGTCCTGTTGAAAAATCCCTTCATGTATTTCGGTTTATTTCACTTATTTTCATAAGTTTTATTTAATTTGATGGGGTTTTTACTTAATTTTCATATTCAACGGGCATAATTGGTTTTAAAATAATAGTTTACAACGGCATACATTGGATTTTTTCAAGGCAAAGACCATATTACAATACCTGATCCTGGGCTGGATTTTTGTAATTTTTACCTTCACTGCAGCAGCTCAGCCAAAGAATAAGTATGCCCGTATCACAGCCACTTATAACCTGGATCCAACAGATGTTGACAGTGTGGAAGTTGATGATCCTTCCGAATTTAATGTGGCGGATACGGTACTCTACATTCAGATGAGGGGTATGGAATATTATGATCCAACTAATCTGCCTATTGAACCTCCAGGATCATGGTGGGGTGAAGTTGTAGATGATCCAAACAATACTGGCATTTATTGTATCTTATTGGTTAATAAGGTGGTCAGTAATACCATTATTTTTACTACTGCTTTGCGCGATGATATTGAATATGAGGAGCCCGGTGAAATGGCACAACTGGTTAAGGTAATCGGGGGCAAAGATGTATGGAGTATCGAAGAAGATCTTTCATGTGACCCCTGGGATCCCGTTACCGGAACTGGTGGTGTTTTTGCCATGATAGCCACCCGTAAAATTGTCCTTAACGCTAACATCGACGTCACCGGCAAAGGATTCAACGGGGGAGATCCGGACGTACCTGTTACGGACTACTTCGAAGGAGTTTGTAATGGATCAAATAACCAATTTTTCCCTGAAGCGGATATGGATTCTGCAGGACGAAAAGGAGAAAGTATTCATTATGAGGGATTTACTCTGATAAGAGGAAGAGGTCGTATTGGTCCTGGCGGTGGGGGCGGGAATGGAAAATATTCGGGAGGCGGAGGTGGTGCCAATTTTGGAGCGGGTGGATCTGGAGGAAACCAGGCGCAGAGTTGTGATCAATCCATTATGAATGCAGAAGGTGGTAAAGGAATACCTCCTCAATATTATTCTAATACTGGAGCAGATAGAAACAAAATATTCATGGGAGGAGGCGGAGGAACCGGAACGCAGAATCCCGGTCTTGGCCGATTAGCCATTGCAGGAGGTGATGGCGGCGGGATCATTATTTTAATCACAGATACTTTGCAGGCTACCGGTGGAGACAGGTACCTGCGGGCTGACGGAGAGACAGTTGCCGATACTGCTACAGCTGGAGCCGGCGGTGGCGGAGGGGGCGTAATAGTGCTGGACGTGAATACCTACCTGGGAAGTGTCCATCTGGTTGCCGATGGAGGAGATGGTGGCTGGACCAACCATTCTGAACCTACAGGTCCCGGGGGTTCAGGTGGAGCAGGTCTTTTATGGCATTCTGGTATTAACATGCCAGGAAATGTACAAAAATCAGTTTCTAATGGC
>JADHVS010000136.1 GCA_016783865.1 Bacteroidales bacterium | reverse complement strand
CCAAAGCCATGGCAAGCATTTTATTGCCGGTACCAGGACTTTTTTCAGAACAGTAAACATACACACTGGCTGAAGGTGAATAGAAGATTGCATGATTCTCTATCAGGAATTGTTCGTCCGGCGCCATTAGAGCCTGGAATGGCAGGAAATGCAATGACCCGTGTGGAACAATTCCAATACAAGTGTAATCCTTAAGGTTATCATATACGGGCTGGATCAGCAGACCGTACATGTATTTCAGTTGTTCTTTCGAGGACCTGCCAACAGCAGGACGGCCTGAAGGAGGCTGATAACCTGACTGGAATTCGGCAATACGCCTTACTGCCCTGCGACTATCGGCTACGTCCTTCGATATGACAGAAGATTCTATTTCCAGGAAATAAGGAGTGATTGAGTTTTTGCTGATTATCAGTGTGGCCAGATAATCGTCTCCGATCCAGTAGGTTAACAGGACTGTTTTGTCATCCAGGCTATTTCGGATTTCATCTAGTCCCGAAGGATCAATACTTACCATGGAGCTGTACTCATTATTCATAAGTTTAATCCTTTCGAGCAGCTGGTCATATTCTTCCCTGGCAGCCATAAGCTCCTTTTCTACCTGGAATCTTGAAAGTCCCCGGTTGGTCCCCAGGTCATCTGCATGGATTAATTTAGCCAGTGAATTTATTTTCAGTCTGAGAACCTGTTCGCTTTTAATCAACTCCTGGTCTGCGCCCTGTTTTATTTCAATTTTCTGGTTGGCTATCATATCGAGAAAAGACCTGGCCCTTGCTCTTTCTGAATACAAAAAAGCATCTTCTGTCTGTCCGTTCTCCAGTAATATTTTTATAAGTTTATCATAGACCTTTACCTTATTCTCGATGTATTTAGTTTTGTATTCTTCTATCTTAAATTTTCCCCTGATTGATTCGATGATCTGTACGGCCTGTTTATAGGAAACGATAGCGGAATCCTTTAAGCCGGCCGCTTCAAACAATCTTCCTTTCTGATAGAAGATCTCCCAGTGTGTTTCATCTGATAAAGCCAGCCGGGCTGCTTCAGCCAGGTAGACCAAAGCTGTTTCATGGTTGTTCAGGGTGACATATATATCACCCAACCTGAGATTTGCCTTTGCACTTCCTTCGGGTACCCCTGCTCCCTGGAAGTGGCTGGCTGCATTTTGATAATGAGTGATGGCAAGATCGGAATTACCGGCTTCAAAATTGACTTCACCCTGGCGGAGGGCCAGTAATCCTGATGCCACACCGGCCCCGATGTTGTTGTAAAATTCCTGGGCTGCACTGAGATTTCCCAGGCGCATGTCTGCCGAAGCTTGCAGGGCCATAGCCTGTATTTGTGCGGTATCCTGCAGGTCGGCTGCCCGTTGATAATAGTTACCGGCATTCTCATAATCACCCAGATCGGCATAAGCATCACCAACTCCCATATTGGCCCAGATCATCTGGGGGATGATCCGGGAATTATAGGCTTCATCCAGTGCGTTCATTTTGTGCCTCATGGCCTGTTCAAAATTCGCTGCCAGGGAATAGGCCTCGCCCAATGCCTGATGCTGCCTGGAAGAACTTAAATCCAATTCTTCGGATGTCTCAAGTGATTCTTCAAGGTATGTTATGCCTTCGGGAATTAATCCCTGGTTAACATAGATATTCCCTTTGATAAGCAGAGCTTCCATCAACCCACGCTGATCATTGTTTTTCTTATACAGCCCCAGTGCTGATTCAGTATACTGTAAGGCATTGTAAAACCGGCCGAGGACAGAATTTACCTGTGCAAGGGACAGGTATGTGTCGGCAATGGAGCGCTGGTTTAAACCTTTCAAACTGCTTTCCATGCCTTCATTGAGTTTGAGGGCATGTTCAAGCCTGGGGATCCCATGGACAAAATCTCCCATGTAGAGATAAATATTCCCGGTCATCCGGTAATCCTCGATAAATTCGAGGCTATTACCCTGGATAGAATCTGTCTGCAGGGCCCTGTTGGCATATCCCAAAGCATCTTCATACTGACCCAGAACAGAATATCCCTGTGCGATCTTACGGCAGATGTCTGCCTCCATGTCAAGGTTGCGGAAAGTCCCCAGTTTCGCACTCGCAGAAAGGCAATTTTTATAATGTGTTATTGCCTGTTCATACTGGTGGTTATTGTGATAAGAATCTCCTTTTTGCTGTTCCTGGGTGACAATAACGGATGGGATTTTGCAGGAAGAACATAGAAAAATGGCAAGGATAAATACAGGTAATAAGATCAATCTGATGCTATATCTCCTCATATTAAAGTGCGAATTAAAATGTATAAAACAATCCTAAAGTGTACGATGGATCAGCTTGAGTATAATTCTGACCATATACTGGAACCAGTATGGTCTCAGCGAACCGGAATCTTTTTATCTGGAATACAAGGGAAGCCTGGTAATTTACACCCCAGCGGTTGCTGATACCCACATCTCTGGCAGTGGTTCCATAATATTCATCATCCCACCATTTAAAGAAGGCTGCTTCATTCATGAGGGCAATCCAATCGTTCAGATGTAAATTAAAACTTCCTCCTAAGTAAAAAATGTCACCACTTTTAAAATTTGTTTCTTCTTCCCCGGGATTAAATATTTTGCTCCCTTCAAAATGGTATATGTAGAAACTGTAAATAGTATATGAATAAGGATAAATTATTTTTCGCAATTGAAGGTTAATATAAAGGCTGGTTTCTCCACTACCAGTAGGTCTGTCAAATTCTTGAGGACTTTTTATGTTCTCCGGATTTTTCCTTCCGGTAGGCAAGGTTAGCAGAACTGTCGCTGACAAGGAAGGCATCCTTTCGTCTTCCTTCAATATCTGGAATTCAGTTCCCAGTGACATATCACCCAATCCAGCCGCTTTCGTTTTATATGCTGAGGTAAACGAAGAATCAGGACCTGGTGCATCAATCAATGATGAAATAAAGATTTGTTCATGTAAATAAGGGACGTCAACTAAAACCTCAAGGCGGTCTAGTAAACCATATTGTATACCCATTTCTATTGTCCAACTACTTGCCCATCCACTCGATCCTGATATATATGATTTTTTACCCGATTCGTCAAATACCTTATCTGCTGTACCATAGTTGGATATGATTCCGGTTCTGAAAAATCCTTTGTTAAGCGTAGTCGGTTCAGTAATAACAGTCTGCTGTTTGAGATCTGAGGGATTGATCATTTCCTCTATCTGTGCTTCTATGGGAATTAACCAATTAAGGATAAGAAATATGATTAGTATTTTTTTCATTGTGCGTGGAATCAAAATAGGTCGTGATAGGATTCAGAAATGAAATTTAGGCTAATACCAGTGTTGATTACCAGGAATCCAAGATAACTTATACCGGCAACCGGAAATTCAACCATTTGAAACAGTCTTAAACTTGGTGTAACCATGATCTCATATCCGATTCCAGCGGACAAAAGCGATGCTTCAGGATAACCAATTTTCTTTTGACTCTCATTGCTCCATCCATTATATGTTTTCAGTCCGGAAAATGACCCCAGTACCACGAACCAGTCGATGGCCTGGTATGCAACCAGTGCATTGTAACTGATTTGCTGCCCCGGATGATATTGATACTCCTGTGATTCGTATTCAAATTCACCATCAACCAGCCTGCTGTTCCAGAATATGCTTTCGCCTTCTTTCATTCCAGTTTTGAAATTCCCCCCAACTAACACGGAAAAGCTGGATGTGCCTGCCTGGAAATTGGTGCCGAATGAAGCAATCATTACACCATCTGAATATTTATTCTTGAATTGATAGTTTACCTGAGTAAATTCAGTGATAATTGTCATCGTTTGAATCTTATGGTCAGGTTGTTCAGGTTTATGGTCCGCTATCGGTAAAGAAAGGCCAGCCGAAACCGTCCAGTCAACCAGTTTCAATCCGAGGGGAGCACGAATATCCAGTCCAAGGTACAAATCATCCATCCCGTTGTATTCATTCAGCTTGTCAATGTTAATCTGTTCATCAGTAATAATCAATAAATTCTGTTCCCTTATACCAGATCTGGCATAATTGATTTTAGCTGAGAATTGTAAATGTTCCAGGACCCCGAATCGTATATCCAGGGGGATTAAATGTTCAACGGCAGGAGAACCGTCTTCGGTCAGGTCTATTTTATTTCCATCAGAATCAAATTTTTTATTGATGATCGAAAATTTGTATCCGGAGTTTACCTGCAGCTGTCCCCTGTGCACATTTATGGGCCTGTCGACGAATCTTTCTGTAAGCAGGCTGTACACATCACCTTCCTGTCCTGCGAGGATATGGAATACCAGCAATCCCGAAAGAACCAGAAGGTATTTTTTTGAAATGGTATATTTCATATTGATCAATTACTAATCCGGAATATATACATGCACACCAGCAGTTTTAGATCCCAGCCAGACATTTCCTTCTGTATCTATCACCGAACATTGCATATAATCGTCTTTTAATCCATTGTTCAGTCCGAAAGTGACCGGTATCACTCCATCGTATTTAGCAACTCCCGATTCAATGATGGTAAACCAGATATTCTTCCGGTGATCTTCAGACATCGACATGATACTGGCAGTCGTATATCCGGTCTGCAGGTTTATGTATTCAAAATCATTTCCGTCCCACCGGGTTACTTTATCTGTGTTCCAATGCCCGAACCACATATCACCCCAGGAATCCTGTAATATTGCCGAAACATTCGTACCATACAATCCGTCTGCCTTGGTCATGGGATAGAAACCCTGGTCTTCAATGTAGTACAATGCACCGCCATCTGTTCCAAACCAGACCTGGTTCTTATTGTCCTCGGTGATTGCCCAGATCCGGTTGAAATCCTCATTCTGGAACTGGATGGGGTAAACATCATGAAAATCAAAAATGTAAACACCCTGTGTTGTTCCAATCCACATCCAGCCCCTGCTATCGGAAAACAATGAAAGAGGAAGGAAGTAGCTTCCTGCAAGGGTTTCATAGTTATCCATTCCTTCGTCCGAAACGATACTGATCCCCCCTGCGGTTCCAACCCATATATCCCCATACACATCCTCTTCAATAGAATATACCCGGTCGTCCAATAATCCATGTCGTTCCCTCAGATGTGTCCAATTTCCTTTGTTATACTTTGAAACACCACCACCATACGTGCCAACCCAGATGATCCCCTCATTATCCTGCTTTATAGAACGGATATCATTGTTGGCCAGCACATTGTCCTTTGAGTAGTATTTCCAGATCCCAACCTCCTCAGGATCTATTACATCGGGATCGGTTTCACAGGCGGAGAGGATAACCAGGAATAGCAGGGTACCTTTGAAAACAGCTTTTAAAGATCTATGTATTCTGCAGATGGTTTTCATCGAAAAAGATTATTCTATGCTCCGGTCGAGTGATTTGACCATTTCAGGAGTAATCTGTATACCTGATTTTTTTGAAGTAACTAATTCACAAGGAATAATGTACAGATTCATTTCGTTCGGATCAATGACATTTGTTGATCCTACAAAGAACCAGGTCCCGTTAGCCACTTCTTTAAATGCATACAGGTAATATACTATTGGTTTCGCATGGTAAAAATCAATGTATCCGTCACTATCGGTATAACCTCCTGCTTTAATATTTTCGAGGTTATAAAGGTCATCTTCCGTTTCAAATAACATAACACCGCAATTCGTAATCACTGTTTCACTCTGTCCCTCGGTAACAAAAAAGGCCAGTATGGTGGGATCCTTTATGGTTACCGATTCACTGGCTTCGTCCGATCCATCATCATTGGTAGCAGTTAAGCTGACGGTATAAGTACCGGTGGAATTGTAAATATGCATCGGACTTTCGTCAGTTGAAGTACTTCCGTCTCCGAAATCCCAATCAAGACTATTGGCATCGGTTGATGTACTTATAAAGTTCACGGTATCACCTTCTTCGTAGTTGTCAGAACTATGCGTAAATGAAGCTTCAGGAGGTTTTTTACAGGCTGAGAACATCAGGATTACGGCTATGATCGCCAGGGGTAATTGTTTTACTTTCATGATCAGATTTTAAGGATTTAGTAACTACCTATTACGTAAATTTATAAAAACTCCTGAATTTCTTTACAGGTATTCCTTTGATCAGGAAATATTTTATAGTATTATTTGAGACAGGAGTCAATACAAGTTGATCCCTGCAAGATATAGAATAAAGACATAAAAGATTAATTTTGTGTAGCCCGTAAATTTGAGCACCGTGATATATCCGGAAAATTTTGAACAGAAAATTGAATTTGATAAGATCCGTGAAGGTATAAGCAAGAGATGCCAGTCGGAGCTCGGCAGGTATTATGTCGCGGAAATCCGTTTCTCAGCTAATTTTGAGGAAATAATTACCTGGCTGAAGGAGGCTGATGAATTTCTTCAGATCATCCGGAATGAAGATTTTGCCCCGGAAGGGTTCTCCGACCTTACCGAATCACTCAACAAAATAGGAATTGTAGGTACCTCTCTGGAATTGTTTGAGGTGGTTGAATTGCGAAAATCACTGGATGCGCTGAGGGGGATCCTGAATTTCTTCAAAAAAGACAAGGCTGATATTTATCCGGTCTTGAGCAGCGCGTGTGCCCGTGTTAATTATTATCCTTATGTTATCAGCCGGATCGATAAGATCATTACTAAAAATGGCAAAATCCGGGACAATGCTTCGCCTGATCTGCTGAATATCAAGCAACAGATGCAGCAGAAAAATAAAGGCGTGACAAAGGTGATGAACACTATTATTAAGTCGGCCCGGGACCAGGGAATTGTGGATAATGATGCTTCCCCTTCCATACGGAACGGACGCCCGGTTATCCCGGTTAACTCATCCATGAAAAGGAGGATTCACGGGATAGTGCATGATGAATCTGCTACCGGGAAAACCACTTTTATTGAGCCGTCCGAGGTTGTTGAACTGAATAATGAGATCAAGGAACTGGAATATGCTGAAAGAAGGGAGATCCATAGGATTTTGCTGCTGTTTACTGATGATATTCGTCCATATGCCGGCGACCTGATCGGTTCGATGGAGTTCCTTGGCAGGATGGATATGATCAGGGCAAAGGCCATTTTTGCCCGTGATACGGATGGCATCCGGCCGGTCATTAAAGAGTCCAGGATCATTTCCTGGAACCAGGCCAAACATCCCTTATTACTGCTGTCTCTGCGGAAGGAAAACAGGTTGGTGGTTCCCCTCAATATCCAGCTCAATGCTAAACAAAGGATACTGTTGATTTCGGGACCCAATGCAGGAGGTAAATCGGTTTGCCTGAAAACAGTCGGATTAGTTCAATACATGATCCAGTGCGGATGTCTCGTCCCGATGGATGAAAATTCAGAGTCCGGAATATTTGAAAGTATGTTTATTGATATTGGTGATGAACAATCAATCGAGAATGATCTGAGTACATATAGTTCCCACCTGGTTAATATGAAATATTTTTCCCGGTATGCAGATAACAGTACATTGATCCTGATCGATGAATTTGGGACCGGCACTGAACCTCATCTGGGCGGAGCCATTGCAGAGGCCATTCTGGAGAACCTCAATAATAACATGGTTTTCGGAGTGTTAACAACCCATTACAGCAACCTGAAACATTTTGCTGCTTCGGCCGATGGTATTGAAAACGCGGCCATGCTGTTCGATTCGCACAAAATGCAACCAATCTTTGAACTGGCAACCGGGCAGCCAGGCAGCTCTTTTGCATTTGAAATTGCAAGGAAAATAGGTATCCCGGATCAGATTATAAAAGGAGCAACCGGGCGGATCGGGGAGGAGCAGGTACAGTTTGATAAGCACCTGAAAGAGATCATCCGTGATAAAAAATACTGGGAATCAAAACGCGATAGTATCCGGAAGGCAGAAAAGCGGCTGCAAATGATCCTGGAGCAGTACGGGAGTGAGCTGGAAGTAACAGAAAAGGCTAGGAAAGAGATTATTTCTAAAGCCAAAAAGGAAGCAGAGGAGTTGTTGAGGTCAGCCAACAGGAGGATCGAAAATACTATCCGGGAAATCAAAGAGGCCCAGGCTGAGAAAGATAAGACGAAGGAGGTCCGTGAGGCATTTAATTCATATCGTGAAGAGGCGGTTCAGCAAGATGAAGAGCAGGCCAGGCTGAATAAGAAAATTGAAGAGATCAAAGAGGAAACAACCAGGGTGAAAGAGCGCAGGAAGCGGTTTGGGCAGCTTGAACCGACACCGGCCGGAGTGAAAAAAAGGCTTGATCCTACAATAAAAGAAGGGGATTATGTATTTTTAAAAGGTCAGGATTTGCCCGGAGAAGTGCTGGCCCGAAAGGACAACCTTGTTTCTGTCAGGTTTGGACAGCTGAATACCAAAGTGGATGTAAACAGACTCGAGAAAACATCACAGGAGGTTTATGAGGATTTGAACCGGTATCAGCCAAAAGGGGATTACCAGGATTGGGACGTATCGGAGCGAAAGCTGCATTTCAGGCCGGAGATCGATCTCAGGGGGAAGCGGGTGGAGGAAGCACTGAAAGAGGTCACGGAATGGATCGATGAGGCCATATTGGTCGACGCCAGGGAGATCAGGATACTGCATGGAAAAGGAGATGGTATCCTCAGGCAGGCCATCCGGGAATATCTCAGATCGGTCGACCTGGTCCGCTCGTTTAAGGATGAGCATGTGCAGCTTGGAGGTACCGGGATTACGGTTGTGACATTAGATGCGTAAGGAATATCGCAGAAAAACGGGATTTAGGTATACAAGGATATAAGTCACGCGTATTCTACTGTCTACTGTCTACTGAACTCACACCCACACCCAACGAAGAACGATAAACGAAAAACGAAGAACGATGCTTTTAATTTATTCTGAGAAAATCACTCCACGCCTGGAGTATGTAACAAGGTTTATCTTCGAAGATTTTATAAAGATTCCTTTTACACTGACTACCGATCTGATTGATTTTCAATCTGCTACCGGTCCTGTGATCAGCTACACGAACCAGCGTATTGCAGAGGAGTTTCATATTCATGCCGGCGGTCTTTTATCTGAATCAGACATAAAGGAGCAAACGGTTGAATACAAGGATGTTGATGGCCTGCCGGTCTTCTTTCCAACCGACCAGGATTCAAACATTCCATTTGATATTTTCTCGGCAGTCTTCTTTATGCTTTCGAGGTATGAAGAATATCTTCCCTTTACCCCGGATAAGTATGGCAGGTATGATGCAGAGAACAGCATCTGCTTTAAAAACAGTCTGCTTGAAAAGGCAGTGGTCGACAGGTGGATCATATTCCTGAGTGAGAAACTCAGACAGAAGTATAGTCAGTTACCGGTATTAAATCGAAAATACAGGTTTTTACCTACTGTTGATATTGATAATGCTTACGCCGTCAAGAACAAAGGATTGCTTCGGACGATCGGCGGATTGATTAAATCGCTGACCGGATCCTCCCAGATTGGGTTTTCCCAAAGAATAAAAATATTACTGGGTAAGGAGATGGATCCGTTTGATACCTATGAGAAGATGGATATTATTCACGACGGCATCCCGAAGAAAATGATCATTTTTGTACTGGCCGCAGGATTGAGTAAGAATGACCGGGGTATAAATCCCGCACGGGAACCTTTTAAGAAACTTATTAAAACGATTAGCGGTTACAGCCATGTGGGTTTGCACCCATCATGGAAATCAAATAGCAGGACAAAAGGGTTTAAACCGGAAAAAGAACTGTTGGAATCAATTTATACCTTAAAAATAAAAATAAGCAGGCAACATTTCCTGATGATCAAAATGCCCGAGACCTATATCAGGCTTGAAAAATCAGGAATAATTGAAGACTACAGCATGGGCTATCCGTCTCATGTGGGATTTCGTGCAGGCACATGCACTCCTTTTCGTTTTTATGATCTGACCAAGGAGCGCGAAACAGAGGTTCAGATTATGCCGTTCCAGGTCATGGACCGTACCCTCAAAGATTACCTGAAATTAAATCCCGGGGAGGCCGTGGACAAAATCAATGAGATAATCGGTGAAGTCAGGGCAGTGAGCGGGAAATTCGTAACTATCTGGCACAATGAAGCATTTTCTGAATTTGGTGAATGGAAGGGGTGGACGGATGTGTATGATGAAATGTTTAACCTGATAGACAATTATGCCTGAGTACGTTCAGAACAGGGATATCGACCGGACAAAATGGGACGAATGCATAGCACGTTCCTGTTTTGAGACAATCTATCCCTATTCATGGTACCTGGATATGACAGCCAGTAATTGGGATGGACTCATTGATGGGGATTACCATGCAGTATTTCCTGTCACCTGGAACCTGAAATTTGGCATACATTATGTTTTTCAGCCATTGCTTACCCAGCAGCTTGGATTATTCACAGGGGATGCGCCCGGCGTTCAGCAAATGAGTGAGTTTTTAAATGCTATCCCGGACAGGTTCAAACATGTTGAAATTAATCTGAATGCATCCAATAAGTTTTCATCACCCGAATTCAAATCAAGCCGGCGAATAAACTATGAGTTGGATATGTCAGCCCGCTATACAGAGATCCAGGACGGCTATTCGACTAATACCAGCAGGAACATACGTAAATCGGAAGACCAGTCATTGTTGTTGAAAAAAATTGATGCGGATGCATTTATGGCATTCAGGCGAAAAAGTGATGACAAGCTGAAGGATAAGGACCATGAAGCCAGGTTAACCAGAATTTTTTCTTTTCTGGCTGAAAATGAGAAAGGGGAAATATGGGGGGCCTTCAGTAACGATCGGCTTTGTGCAGCAGTGGTTTGGGCATTTTCAAAAACCAGGAGGATCTATCTTAATTCGGTTTCCGATGAGACAGGCAAGGAAATCAGGGCCATGTTCCTGCTGGTGGATGACTTTATAAAAAACAATTCGGAAGCCCCGTTGGTCATCGATTTTGAAGGATCAATGATTCCCGGGATAGCCCGGTTCTTTGAAGGTTTTGGTGCTTCAAGGAACGATTATACAAGGATAAGAAAGTCTTCTTTCCCGCTGAATATTGTTCTCAAATGATTGCTAATGAGGATAACATTTAAAAACGTACTGGGTATAACCGGAAGCTGGATCCCTCTGAAGCTGATCCGCAGCATTTCGGGCTTCAGGGACATCTTCCCTTTTTACCATGCCGTAAGTGATGAAGACCTCCCGCACCTCAAACACCTGTATGCCGTTAAAACAAAAAAGAGATTCATTAAGGATCTCGACTATTATCTTTCTAAATACGAACCTGTTAGCATGTCAGATTGGTATGAATCATCGCTCGGAAGGAAAAAGCTTAATAAACCTGCCATGGTCCTTAGCTTTGATGACGGTCTCCGTGAAGTCTGCGATATAATTGTTCCGATATTAATCAGCAAGGGAGTACCTGCAACCTTTTTTATTAATCCTTCATTTATCGGCAATAAGAAGCTGTTTTATAAGTACAAGGCCAGCCTGATTATCGACCGGCTCGAAAAACATGATTACCCGGTGAGTTTGCTGGAGTTAACCAGTTCGCGCCTGGATGTTTCTTATGATAACAAAGACTCGCTCAAAAAAGCTTTGCTTAATGTAAATCATCAGGACCGGGATTTTCTGAAAGCCATGGCCAAAATGGTTGAGGTTGATTTTAAAACCTTTTTAAAGATCAAAAAGCCCTATTTGTCGAAGAAGCAAGTATTAAAAATTATAGATCAGGGATTCGAGATCGGATCCCACAGCATGAATCATCCGTTATTTGCATCTTTGAGCCTCGAAGAACAGGTGCAGGAGTTGAAGGAAAGTTTACAGTGGATAAAAAAGAAACTGAAACTGGAGTATAAATATTTTGCATTTCCATTTACAGATG
>JADHVS010000135.1 GCA_016783865.1 Bacteroidales bacterium | reverse complement strand
AGTTGAATGTGCAGTAGGAATGCCTCGTACTACTGCTCCCGGCTTGACTGGAAAAACAACTGCCAGTCCGTATTGCAGAAAATCATACAGTGCCTTCCGCATCACTTTTTTACCGTAATTGTCAAGTAAACCTGCATACCTGGAGCGGGCTACCGACTGACTTACCTCACTTTGGCTCATTTTCAACGAATGGGCCATAGGTATCTGCTGCCAATTATCATTGTTCAGTGCAATGATCTTGAGCAGAACAACCACATCCTGTGGTTTCATACTATATTGCGACTGTCTCATTAAGATCATTTATATCGCATATTGCGATATGCAATATTACAAATAATAATCCTATTATACAAAATTATAAGACAAGATATTGCGTATCGCGATAGACGATAATGGAGTGAACATTGTTTTGTTCTTCATGTGCCACAGATATCGAATAACAAGCTATTATTTACTTCATACCTGGACAAATCGGACTCATTGACCACTCCAAGCTGATTTCAATTGACCATCTAAATATTTTGATGTTGTGGTATTTACATTAGTTATAATGCTTTGGCAAGAATGGTCATGGTTTTCGTTTTTTCCATGCTATTACCCCATCACACATAGCTTCTTTGTCACATTTTTTGTCCCGCCCTGGTTTTGCATATTTGCAAAAGCACGCACTCTTTGGGGTTATTGTTAATCCCATTAAATGATACATACACAATATCCATCTGTTGTTAGTTGTGAAGAGCCAGCCGGATTTTAGGGGTTGACTGGTAATTGTGGTGGTAAAAAACCTTGTTGATCAAGGGCTTCCATGATCCCAAACCGGAGCAACCCGGCTTTCAGGTTGATGACATACTTCCGGCTTCCTTCTGCATGTGAAAGCAGCAGGTTCTTGTTCCTGAGACCCCTTATCCGGCGTGATATTTCCTGTGGTGTTTTGTCCCTGAACAGGTCTCTGTAATGGGTGGCGCTAACAGCACCTGCATTGAATGCAATCTTCAGCATATACCTTTCTCTTGAGGTGATGCGTTTCTCTTCTTCTGAAAGGACAAGTGCAGTGTGGATGATTTTCTCTGCTAAATATGTATGGTTTGAAAGCAGGTCACGGTAAACCAGGGGGTGGGTCCTGGTGTGAATATCTTATTTCCTGAGATGATCCAGATCAATGACAAGGTCAGCGATTTCCGAATCGAAATCCGGGACGATCAATGTCAGAGGGAAAGGTTTGTATTCCGGGAAGGCCATATGTTACAATTCATAAACAATATTTAACATGAAGCTAAACCAACATTTAACATTGAGATATTTCAGCATTTATCATGAATAGATCTATTCTTTTAGTATACACAATATTGCAAAGATATAGTAATTCATGGGATTTGGTAAATGTTAGTTTCAATATTTAACAAATCATGTATCATTTCTTTTTGCAAGTCAGACGTGTATACATATAATTTCAAATTCAGATGGTTACTCTATTATGATTATACTCCTGTAGAGCTTCTTATAACAGGCAAGTAATGATATGTGAGTTGCTGATCGGATTAATCTGCAAAAGAAAATTCATGCAAATTGATTCTCAAGCCAAATGAAAAAATAATGTGCTTTTTGAATACATCATAATAAAAATTATTTGTTTCAAATGTTGAGAATGGCGCAGAGTATTGAACTTGAATAATTGGATTAACATATTTTGAATTAAACTTAAAGGTTAACGCCGGTTCAGTGAAAAAATTTGTCTGTTTATCTACCATAGATTTGTCATATTCCTGAAAATTATAAAAACTCAGAAAAGATAATCTTAAGGAAAAGGTCAGATCCATTGCTTTTGTCAGAAAACAAAAATCCGGTTGAGTATAAATCTTATAATAGTTCGAGTGGGAGCCTTCTATCCATGGAGTTTCAGGGCCCTCGGTTTCATATTTTAAAGATGCATAACCATATCCGATAGCACTGAATATTTCGAACATGAATTTATCATCTTCAGGAAAATAACCACCAAATCCCAAATCGACACAATATCTGTCGGAACGATAATCCCAAGCTTTACCAGTGGAAAGATATTTATTTCCCGACCTGTAAAAACCATTCAATGTCAATCCTAATTTATCTGTTAAAGAATATCCAATGTGCATAGTGGTAGGAGAAAAGGCAAGCTGGGTTTCTTTCTTTTGCTTAAAACATGGAACATTTTGCATGCTGGGAACATACATTACCTGACAACCAGAGAGTAATATATATAGACACAAAATGATCGAAAGGATAACCGGATGTTTAATTTTCATTTTTTCCCTAACATTTAGACCATATTTTCTACTGATTATCAGGAAAATCCACCGGTTCAGTCCTTGGGTTGTTCTTGAATGCATCATACGTTTTATTCGTATGTCCAGATAGCTTCCCCTTCGGCATCATGTCCGGCAAAAAACTCATATTGGGTGATGTCATTCATGTTTTCGGGAGAAGGGCTACGCCGGTTTCCAGATCCTGAAAAAGAAATACAGAATAAGGATATTAATAAAGTTAAAGCCTGCCAGGACAAGGAACAAAGCCTGGAAACCCACCCTGACACTCAGGGTGGTTGCCACCCCTTCCACGATGGCTGTCCCGATATTCGAAAGGGCCATCATGATCGCAAACATGGAGGCGGCAATGCGCACATCGGCCAGCGACATGGCAAGGGAAAGAAAAACACACTCCTGTAGTCCCCATGCAAATCCCCAGACCACTGCAAAGCTGAGAATCATTGACACGCTGTTAGAAAATCCCATCATGGCTGCAGCAATAGTTATAACAAAGACGGTTGCATAGGCTGTTGTCTTAGAGCCCAGCCTGTCGAAAGACAGACCTGCAATGATTGCACCAATGACTGCCCCTGCTCCCCTGAGCGCACCGTAATGGCCGATCGACTGCTCTGTTGCATCCAGGCTGTAGCTCATGTAATAGGTGATCAGTCCATCCACACCAAATGAAACGAAGGAATAGAAAATCGCATAGAGCCCGAAAACAAGAAAGACAGGTTTAAGCATCAGGCGGAATGCTTTCCATTCAAACTGGTTATCGGCCCTGATCCTACTCGGTTCCTTTGCAAACAGGACAAAAATCAGGGGGATCATCATCATCAGTCCAACCACAATGAAAATGATGGAATAGCTGGAGCGTTGCACAAGGTATCCAAAAAGCAGGGAGAGTATGATAAACCCGAGCGCTCTGCCACTGATCATAATCCCCTGTACCCTGCCGTAATTCTCTTTCGGTGTGATTTCAATGGCAAAGCCATCCGTGCAGGAATCAAACAATGCCACGCTGAATGATCCCAATACAATTAATGTTGAGAATGCCAGGAAGTTCTGATCAGGCAGTACCCTGCTGACCAGCAGGAAGGCAATGGCCCCCAGGATCAATCCGGTAAGGATATAGGGTTTCCGGTGGCCGAAACCAAACAGGCTGACCTTGTCGCTGAGCATACCAATAAATATTTTTAAAATAAATGGGAGCAGTAAGATGCTGGTTAAAAGTCCAATACTTCCTGCACTGATGTTCAGCGAATCGAGGTAGGGCTTTTGAAAGTTCCTGAAATAGGCGAGGGCAGAACCCTGTACAAAATAGAGCAGTCCGAAAAGAATGTAGTAATACCAGGTCTTTGGGGAATTGTTTTTCATAGTTTAAGCTATTTTCATTATCCTCCGGGTGCCACCTGAAAAATCCACACTCAAACAACCTGAAACTGTCAGAATGCAACGAAATACATCAAATAAATGTACAAAATATTTATAATAAAGTGGATCAAGGCGCATCAGATACTATACCGGATCATTGATATTTAACCAGGTAAAGTTTAATTTTAGTCTTTTCAATAAAATACCAGCGTGATGAGGAAAGTCCTGATTATACTGTTATTCCTTATGGTTTTTGGATTGTCCTGCGAAAAGGATGATAATACAGATGGCAAGGATCACGGTACCTTTACGGATGCCCGCGATGGACTGAAATACAAGTGGATCAGGATCGGCGATCAGGTCTGGATGGCTGAAAATTTAAAAGCCACACAATACTCCGATGGAGAAGTGATTACAGACGGTAAGTTCATTGACAATTTATTGGGTGATGAAACCACAAAATGCTGGTTTTCATATGCAAACGATGAAAACAACCTGGATATTTATGGTGCTTTATATACATGGGCCGCTGCTGTGAATGGAACCTCCGGGAGTGAGACCAGCCCCAGTGGCATCCAGGATGTATGTCCCGACGGGTGGCATCTCCCGAGCGATTCAGAATGGCAGGAGCTTGAACGGAATCTCGGAATGACAGACGACCAGGTAAATCTTGAAAAATGGAGAGGTTTGGATGAAGGAGGGAAATTAAAAGAAACCGGCACGAAGCATTGGGATTCACCCAATACGGGCGCAACAAATGAAAGCGGCTTTACTGCCTTACCGGGAGGTATGGTTGGTGATATGGGTGCAATTCCTTTCGATCTGGGTCGCCTGGCACATTTCTGGACCGCAACAAAGGGGGATAGTATTTTTGTCTGGAAAAGATCCCTGATTTATGAGGCCCCGCTGATCTCCCGGTGGGCGACCAGGCCATCGCACGGCCATTCTGTCCGTTGTGTAAAGGATGTGGAATAGCTAGCATATTATTTCATGATTCATCCTTCGTCGGTTTTTCGGGGGCTCTTTTTTTCTTTTTTCGAAAAGACCATCCACTTCCACAACCGTCTGCTTCATTCGAGAAGCAGATTGATACCCTGGATCACAGAACAGGGATTTTTTTATAGATCTTCAACAAATGGAGGACTTCAGACCGCATTTCCCCCTGCACAAATTTCTTCATTTTGTCATCCATTAGCTCTCCCATGCCCTGTAATAATCCTTTATCGCTCATCGATTCAAGGCGTTCGATACAGCTTTGCAGGTATTCGGTAAAAGGCATTTCCATCCTGGACTCAACAATTTCCTTATTAACCGGCGTTTGCCTCTTCAAAAAGAACCAACAATCGAAAATGTCACGATTAGCTATAACATTCCTGTCGAGCAAAGCACAAAGTTTGTGGGCAAACATATCTTCCTGAACCATTACTTTCAAGTTGATCCCCAGCAGATCTTTTATCTCGTACCTGTTTTCAAATAAGCGGTTTGAAATCTCCACTTTTAATTTGCGTTCGGTAATTCCATAATCAAGGACAATCAGGGGACCGTAGAACTTTTTTGCCTCATCGAATATTGTCCCGTATTTGAGAAGTATTTTACGGACTTTCCCGAAAACAATATCCTCCTTTGCGGTATCAAGAAGATTGAAATCCAAATCCACAGAGAAACGCGGCAGGTCATAAAAAAACATCAGAGCTGATCCACCTTTAAAGCCCAGGCTATTTCCCAGCTCAATATCTGTGTAAATATCTTTCAGGATTTGGACCAGGAAGAATTTGTGCCGGTTAATGTCAATCATTTTGCAGGAGTTTATTTACCCTTTCAGACAAAGCCCTGGATTGATAAATGGGTAACAGGTTATAGACGATCTGTTTGTTTAACGGATTAAGATTATCAAAATAATATTCCGTATTCAGGTACATTAAATCTAAAAAGGCCCTTTCGGCAGATGCAATATTGATATGATTGTCCTGCCTGTTAATTCCCGTTGTATTAACCAGTATCTCTCCCTTGATTTTGCGATACAGGTAGGTCCGGCCTTTTACCTCAGTGCTCCTGCTCAGATAACTGGCTGATGTAATTCGTGAATCAAATTGAAATACGATACCGGATTTTTGCAATACATATTCAAGTGAGATATAGGAAGGAGTGTAGATGCTGCATGCCAGCTCTTCGGGATCATAATCTGGTTTGGTATAAATACCTTTACGCGGATTCTGTAACTTGCCTGTACGAACGTAATAGTTTAATTTCTTGTTGAGCGACTGAAAGTTTGTTTCACCCACCAACAAAGCGATTTCATTCAGACGAAATACTGAACGGATGTCCTTGTAAACGGCTAAAACAATATCCTTAATAAGAATTTGTGAACTATACATTCTAAAAATTAGTATTTACAGTTCACAAAAATAATGAATAATATTTAATTATCCAATTTAAGTCTGCACAATACGTTCATTCCTTTTCGTATCGTGTTCAGATTACTTCCGGGCATAACCTGCAATAATTTATGGTAAATCCTGTATAATGCCAGATTGTTCGTGCAGACCGGCAGAAGTTCAGAAGAAAGTGCTGTTTCCGGTCTCTCACTTGGTCCCGATGCGGGGATATAATTCCTGATGAGCCCTTAAAAACTATATTTTCCGGGATCAGACTTTCTTTTTTTTTACTAATTTCGTTTGCCTTTGTAACTTCTTATTGAATCTTTTCCAGTGAAGGAATTTTTATCTGTTTTGTGGGCGTTTATATTCATCCCATTTGCATTTGCCCAGACCGGAACAATGCATGGCATAATAACCGTTCAGGATGATCAGGAGGGATTAGTGGGTGTGAACATCATAGTGAAAGGCACAATATATAGGACTATTTCCGGAATTCATGGTGATTATCTGCTGAATGATATCCCTCCCGGAAAACAGATCATTATTTTTTCATTTATTGGTCATGAATCTCATGAAATTGAGGTTGAATTCAAGGATGGAGAAGAGCTGGAATATAATGTTGTTCTTAAGCCAGGTAGTATTGATCTGTCCGCTGTCACGGTGGAAGCCAGAAGGCCATTTTCCGCAGCCTCCTCCAAGGCAGTAAGGGATTTTGACCTGAAAATCAAGCCGGTGCGCTCCGCACAGGATGTTCTTCATCTGGTGCCAGGCCTCTATATCGCCCAGCATGCCGGCGGGGGAAAGGCGGAACAAATCTTCATGCGGGGATTCGATGCGGATCATGGCACGGATGTCGGGATCTATGTGGATGGGCTGCCGGTAAACATGGTTACCCATGGCCACGGACAGGGGTATGCCGATCTTCACTTCGTTATCCCGGAGATCATTGATGGTCTTACTGTTTTCAAAGGGCCTTATTTCAGCCGGTTCGGAAACTTTGGAACCGCCGGATCAGTGGATATTACCACCACGGATCACCCGGATAAAAACCTGGTGAAGCTGGAAGGAGGCATGTTCAATACAGCAAAGGCAACGTCGATCCTTAAAATACCAACCAGTGGCAAACACCAGAGTGCGTATATAGCAGGTCAATACTATTTTACAGATGGCCCCCTTGAAAGTCCCCAGGGATTCCAGCGTGCAAATATTTACGGTAAGTTCCATGCCCATATCACCCAGAGAAGTGAACTGGGCATTGCCGTGGGCGCTTTTACGTCGGCCTGGAATGCCTCAGGGCAGATCCCTGACCGTGCAGTCAAATCAGGCCAGATCAGCCGGTGGGGCGCAATAGATGATCTGGAAGGCGGAGCCCACCAGCAGGTATAACATCTCTGTGGATTATCATTTATCCCGGCTTTCCTGACAACGGGCTGCCGCATGTTTCCGGCTATTCGCAGGCCGCAATATTAAGTCCCAAGATAAACCTGGTTTTTACCCCTTTTAAGAATATGGATATCTATCTGAATGGCGGGACCGGATTCCATTCAAATGATGCCCGGGATGTCATGATTGCCAGCCGGATTAAAGAGATCATTCATGCAGGACAGAACCAGGGAGCTTCCACACTGGAGATTGAGCAGGACCTTCTCAGCAGGAATTTTGATCCGGCACATGAGAACCTCAAAACCCTTCCGAGAGCAGCAGGCAGTGAGCTTGGCACCAGGATAGCCATCGGCAACAATATGCTGGTCAGCCTGGCAGGATGGTACCTTCACATGGAAGAGGAATTAGTATTTATCGGGGATGAGGGTAATACTGAGATCAGTGGCGAAACCCGAAGATTAGGTGCAGATGCTGAAATGCGTCTTCAACTAACCAACTGGTTATGGGCAGACCTCGATGTTAACCTGGCTGATGGCAGGTACCTGAATGCACCGGAAGAAGCCAATTACATACCTCTTGCCCCCAGGTTCACTTCACAGGGTGGGATGAGTTTCATGCATCCAAAGGGAATTGAGGGCGCCCTGCGGTACCGGTATGTTGGCGACCGGCCTGCCAATGAGGACAACAGCGTGGTGGCACCGGGACATTTCCTGACCAATGTGGTGCTGGGCTACCGGTATAAGGGATTCCGGGTATTTGCCCAGATCGAGAACCTGTTGAATGTTGACTGGAACGAGACCCAGTTTGATACAGAGTCCAGGCTGTTTCTGGAGCCTGCCTCCGTTTCCGAGCTCCATTATACCCCAGGTATTCCCTTCAACCTGCAGGCAGGGATCAGTTATGAGTTCTGACTTTTAGCATAGGTGTAAAATATTGATTATCTTTATCATACGATTAAACCGGCTTTACAGTCGATAAATTCAATAAAGTGGATATAGATAATTCCTACTGGGAGCAGATGGCAGCCGAAGCCTGGAAGGCCAGGGACAATGCATATATTTTAGATAATACCAAGGTTGGTGCCGCATTAATAACTCCTGATAAAACAATCATTTCAGGTTGTAATGTTGAGCATCAAATGAAAAGTCATGATATGCATGCCGAGACCAATGCGATTGGCAATATGGTAGTTCAGGGGTATACCAGCTTTGATGCCATCGTTGTAGTAGCAGAAACAACAATGTTCACACCCTGTGGAAGTTGCATGGACTGGATCATCCAGTTCGGTGGGAAGGATGTTGTTGTCGGTGTCCAGAACAAAAAGGGCGGTGAGATCAGAAAATTCAGGGCGGGTGAACTGATGCCATACTATCCGGAGTATTAAATTTATTCTATGATGATCTTACTTCTTAAAGTTTCGGGCCCCTTTAACTCAATAAAATACACTCCTTCCTTCAGATCTCCTTTCTCAAGGACAAATTCGGAGACCTTGATGTCCTCAACAATCCTGCTCACTTTTTAAAAAATCCGGGTTTTTCATATCCGGCATCTGCAGCTTCGAGCACCAGCACCCAGTCGTTTCCCCTGCCGCTTGCAGGGGGGTTGAACTCTTTAATTCCCTTTCCTGGTATTATTCCGATTTCCGTTGCCTCCCCGGTGCGGGGATCGTACCACCAGGCTTTTACCTGTTCAGTCCCCAGAAGGTTTAGATTTATCTGAGTGGGCGATCCTGTCGGAATATAGATAAATGCATAATCCTTCCCTTTGGAAGCGACAATATAGTCATCCTCTGTCATCCGTTTATTCAATACCAGGTCCGGGTAAGGTTCGCGGCTCAGGAAGTCCCTCGATTCGACCAGCCGCCGGAGATGGATCAACTGGGAGGCGCCCGGAAGATCCAGCACATCGTACCAGTAGTTCCGGGCAAAGCTCACCGGTTCCCTTCCCGGGATCAGGAACTGCCAGATGGGGTGGCAGCCATAAGTGGTTCCATGTCCGCCGGTGAAAACACCCCAGTAGACGGCTTTCCGGATATCATAATCATTGAACCAGCCTCGGATCTCCGGCTGCCATCCCACCGGGTGATCTTCGTAGCGCGGTTCGCCATCCATGCAGGGTTTGACGGGATTCCTGGCATAATCGGCAGTCATCAGTTTTTGATAGATCGAATAGCTTCTCTGTCCATGGCCTGTCTGCATCATATTGAAATCGAGCCAATCGCTGTTATGAAACCATTCCGAGGAACTGTGCTCCCCCCAGGGATGGTATGTCATCAGGTGGTTCGGATCGGCCGACTTGATCCCTTTGCCAAGTGCTTCCCATACCGGGTAATTCTCTCCGCCACCTGCCCGGTCGCCTCCGTTGATCCATATGATGTTCGGGAAATCCCTGTAGCGTTCCCCCAGCCATTTCCCGTAGGCAAAAGCATTTTCAGGGGTAAATATCTCGGGGCCGATACCCCACGTGTACCTGTCCACCTTATCTCCCCAAGTGGGAAGCAACCCGATAAACAAACCCTTTTCGGCTGCTTTCCGGATCACCAAGTCGACATGCTTAAAATATTTTTCATTGGGTTGGAGGGGATCGTTATCAATAAGGGGCTTGTCACCATTCATATTCGGAATGTTCAGTCCATCCTGTTCGGCCAGTATCACTGCCTGGATAACGGTAAATCCCTTCGACCGGCGATTCTCCAGGTATTTCTCAGTCTCCTCCGGGGTTAACCGGTGAAACAGTTCCCAGCCGGTATCGCCTAGATAAAAGAAGGGGGTCCCATCTTCGAAAACAAGGTACCGGTGGTTATCCGAGACGGCCAGCCTGCCGTGATCCAGGTCAACAGAAGGGCCGGACCAGCTATCGGGTTGACAATAATTGGAATGAACGGTTAGTAAGCAAATCAGTAACGAGAAAATGGTTCTCATGGCAACAGGTTATTAAAATTTAAGCATTATTACCAGGGGCTGTTTTAGTCAGTAAGGTCATCAGCTGATTTATTAAATGTCCCATACCTTTCAAACCAATGGTGCAAATACAATGTGGTCCGCATGTAATTCGACGGTTTGGATGAGGTTCCGTGAAACTCCTCGTTGAAACGGATCATGGCAGTCGGGACTTTCCTGAATTTCAATGCCTGGTAAAATTCTTCGGTTTGAGATATGGGGGTTCGAAGGTCCTTGACACCCGTCATAAGCAGGGTAGGGGTTGTGACATTGCCGACATACATCAGGGGCGACCTGCGGAGATGCTCTGTGGGATCTTCCCATGGCAGCTTTTCAAAATTGCGGTACCAGGAAACTCCGTCTGTGGTTCCCACAAATGATATCCAGTCGATGACCGGGTAGTTCACAGACGCAGCCGCAAACCGGCCGGTGTGCCCGACAATCCAGGAAGTCAGCACGCCACCGCCGCTGCCACCGTAAACAAACAAATTCTCTTCGTCGATATATCCCTTTTTGATCACTTCATCCACACCGTTCATCAGGTCGTCAAAGTCCTTGTTCGGGTAATCGTTCTTGATCAGGTTGCCGAATTCACTGCCATAACCGGCTGATCCCCTGGGATTTGTATAAAGTACAACATAGCCGTTGGCTGCATGGATCTGCCAGTTGAAATTGAATCCGACGCTGTACATTCCATGCGGTCCTCCATGAATGGTCAGTATCAGGGGATATTTTTTCCCCGGATCGAAATCAGGCGGTTTTATGATCCAGCCATGGATATCCAGGTTATCGGTCGATTTGTACCATATCTCTTCAATCTCTCCCAGGGTGACCCTCGACAATACATCCGCGTTCACAGATGTCAATTTCATAATGGCTGGTTTGGTCACATTATATGCCACAATATCTCCCGGCAATTTTGGATCAGACATTGTTCCGGCAGCCACTCCTCCCTTGCTGATCGAGCTGGCAGAAAGCATATGATTGCCGGTTGTGATTTGTCTGACCGATCCTTTCACCGGGATGAAGTAAAGGTTACTTGTTCCTTTTTCCCTTACGTTCACATAGATACCGGAATTGTCCTCCGCCCATTTCAGTGTGCTGGCATTTTTATCGAAATCTCCTGAGATCAGCCTCGGGTTGCTGCCGTCCATGTTCATGACATAGAAATTCGAATTAATGTACGTGTCGTCGGTAAAGTCGAATCCCTGGTATGCCACCAGCTTGTTGTCGGGAGAAACAAAAGGACTGCCATCGGGTCCTTTCCGGGTGGTAAGTTGTACAATTTCCCCGCTGTTTATATCCACTGAATAAATTTCCGATTCGCGGTAGGCATATTCGGCTTCCTCAATTCTCAGGCTCGAAAACAGGATGTACTTCTCGTCTTTTGTCCAGGAATAACCACCGCTCCCGTGGTCCCAGTTCCCTTCGGTAATTTGCCTGGCTGTTCCTCCTTCGGCCGGAACGATGAATATATGGTCGTAACCCTCTTTGAGAAATCCCTGCCGGTCGCGGCGGTATACCAGGTCCTCCACAATTCTGGGCTCTTCCGTCCATTTTGCATCCTTTGGTTTCTTTGGCATTTTGATATCCCATTTATTCTTTTCGGGAACGATCA
>JADHVS010000017.1 GCA_016783865.1 Bacteroidales bacterium | reverse complement strand
CAATACAGGCCGTATCACCCGGCCTACACCCCCTGGAGCTGGAGGGCCTGGTGGGATTATGGAACCGGAGCCCTGGGTGACATGGGTTGCCACGTGCTGGATGTTCCCTTCTATGCCATGAAGCTTGGATTCCCCAAATCTTTCAGCGCTAGTTCATCTTCAGTGAATACGGAGTCAGCACCCTGGGCTGCACGGGTTGATTTTAATTTTCCTGCCAGGAAACCCCTGCCGGATGTTGACCTGCCTGAAGTGAAACTGACCTGGCACGATGGAGGATTGCTTCCCGAAAGACCTGAAGAATTGCCTGACGGTATGGTGCTTGGATCATGGGGCGGAGGCAACCTGTTTATTGGAACCAAAGGCAAACTGGTTTGTGAAAATTACGGAGAAAATTACAGGCTCCTGCCGATGGACCAGGCCCTGGAGCCGTTACCCGAAACCATCGAGCGTGTGCCTGACCATGAATTGGGTGGTGGAAGACACGAAATGGACTGGGTCAGGGCATGCAAGGAAAGTCCTGAAAACCGGAAGGAGGCCTGCTCCAGCTTCGAACTCGCCGGTCCCCAGACCGAGATGGTACTGGCAGGCAACCTCGCGATTCGCTTGCAACACCTGAACCGGATCCTGGAATGGGACGGAGAAAACATGAAGATCAGGAACATCGATGGAAATGAAAAACTCAACCTGATCACAGCACGGCCAAATTATAAAAACGGTACGTGGACACCTTATTTCCACACAGAAACCAAAGAGGTCAATGCCCTGGAAATTGCCAACGAATGGATCAAACATACCTACCGGGAGTTTTAATTTATGCGGAATTCCAACATTCGGGGACTACTCTATTGTGTCCTGGTTTATGCCTTAACCTTTGGCGTTTGTTATTTCGCCCATCTGTTTCTCGCAGATGGGCAACCTGTTTTAACGATAGCCATCCTGGATATCCTGGCCACTGTAGTTGTTTTTACATTCAGTGTATATGCCAATAATTCAAGCGTTTATGATCCTTACTGGAGCGTTGTGCCTCCGGTTATTTTTACATACTGGGCCATTACGGTGAATGAAGGCACGGTTATTTCAGGCAGACAGATACTGATCCTTTTACTTGTGTTTATATGGGGGATCCGGTTAACGTTTAACTGGATCAGGCGCTGGAAGGGAATGGATGATGAAGACTGGAGATATCAGAATTTCAGAAACAAATTTGGAAAATGGTACTGGCCGGTGAGTCTCATGGGTATTCACCTGGTGCCTACCCTGTTCGTTTTGCTGGCCTGCATCGCTGTATATCCTGCCATTGCCAATCCGGAACCTCTGGCACCCGTTGACAGCATTGCTTCACTTATCGCCCTGGTTGCTATCATTATTGAAGCATCTTCTGACAGACAGCTGAGAAGGTATCTGAAGGATCCGGGCGGCCAACCATTCCTGTCGACAGGACTATGGCAATATTCCCGCCATCCTAATTATTTTGGCGAAATTCTCTTCTGGGTCGGGCTTTTTATCTTTTCCCTGGGTGTCAGACCATTTCCCTGGTGGATCATTCCGGGTCCGGCAGGGATGATATTGTTGTTCTGGTTTATCAGTCTCCCGATGATTGATAGAAGAATGTTACAGAAGCCAGGGTATGAAGAATACTACAGGAAAACATCCGGTATTATTCCGTGGAAGCAGAAAAAATAGTTACAGGTTACAAGTTGCAAGTTACAGGTTGGCATGCCTCTCATTTAGTTCACTGGACTAACCCGGAACCCGAACCTACTCATACCTCAGCGTATCAGCAGGATTGGTGCCGGCGGCCTTGATCGATTGGTAGGTTACTGTCAGGACAGCAATGATTACCGAAATTAGTCCGGCCACCAGAAATATCCACCACGACAAGTTTGTTTTGTAAGCATAGTTTTCCAGCCACCGGTTCATAAATAACCAGCTGACAGGCCAGGCTATAGCATTGGCCAGCAACACCCAGGTAACAAACGACCGGTTCATCAGTAAGAAAACTTTCAGGTTTGAAGATCCGTGGGCTTTTCGAATTCCTATTTCCTTAGTTCGTTGTTCTGCAATAAACGAAGCCAATCCAAATAATCCAAGGCATGAAATAATGATGGCAAGCAGTGCAAAATAGTTAAATACCTTTCCCATCCTTGATTCAGACCTGTACATTTTGTCGAATTCCTCATCCAGATAGGTATGCTCAAAAGGTTCATTTGTATAGAATTTTTCCCATGCCAGTTTAATATCCTTTAATGTTTTTTGAAGAGCACCCGGATCCAGGGAGATGACCACTTCCCTGAAATATTCCGGTACAATCTCCAGTATTAATGGATCGATGGCCCTGGTTAGATTGTGGAAATTGAAATCCTTAACTAATCCGACAATGGTTCCCCTGTTTTGTCCGATTGTCATCCATTTCCCGATTGGATCTGACATACCCATCCTCCTCACAGCCTCTTCATTGATTATAAAGTTGACGGAGTCGGTTGTGAATTCGACTGAAAATGGTCGTCCTTCAACCATCTTCATGCCAAATGTCTCGATGTAATCAAAATCGACAAAGATCTGCTGAAACAGGATCTCTGCCTCCGGGTCCTTCCCTTCCCAATCGAATCCCCAGGAAGAATTGGTCATGGTAACCGGCACCCGGTTGGTGGCTGTCACATTTTTAACTCCGGGGATTTCGAGCAATGCCTGTTTAAAGGAACCATAGTCAGAGAAATTCCTGAAAGTGATATACATAATATTTTCATTGCGGAAGCCCAGATCCTTTGTTTGAATGAATTGCAATTGTCTGTAAACCAATAATGTGCAAATAATGAGTGCAATCGAGATGGTAAACTGGATTACCACCAGGATCTTTCTGAATAACGGGGAACCGGAGCGAAAAACGCCCTTGATTACTTCGATACTTTTGAAGGAGGAAAGAAACTGTGCCGGATAGCTTCCGGATAAAACACCTGTAATCAAAACTATACCAATAAGTGCCAGAATGTTGTCCGGAGCCAGCCTGTTGAGTACTAATTCTTTGCCTGCCAATTGGTTAAAGGGATTGAGAAGGACTTCAACCAGGATCAGTGCAATGCCCATCGACACCACAGTCAGAAACAATGATTCACTGTAGAACTGGAAAAGCAGGGAGCGTTTTCCTGCACCAACCACTTTCCTTACACCTACTTCCTTTGCCCTTTTCGCTGATCTGGCTGTTGCCAGGTTCATGAAATTAATACAGGCTATAACCAGGATAAAAATCGCGACCAGCATGAATACCCTTACATATTGAATGGGCCCTCCACCCCAGATTGAATGAAGGTGAGTTTTAACCAGGGGTTGGAGATATAGCTCAATGGTCGAGTTCTCATTATGCTTCCCGATAAAGTCAATGATTTTCCCTTCGACCTCTTCCTCAGATATTCCATCCTGGATCTGTACATAACTGCGGAATGAATTACTTCCCCACAATCCGGTTTCATAATCCCACATCTCTATCATAAAATCGAATGGGACCAGACATTCCCAGGTAACATGCGAATTGGCAAGCACATTTTGCATAACACCTGTTACTGTAAATGCATATTGATCGTTGATCTCGAGGATTTTGCCAACCGGATTGTCATCGCCAAAATATTTCCCGGCCATGTTTTCGGTCAATACAATTGAGTATGGTTGTGTGAGTGCTTTCGCCGGATCACCATAAATAAATTCATAACTGAACATCTCCAAAGCCGATTGATCGGCAGCATATGTCCTGGTCTCATAAAATGTAATATCGCCATACCTGACCAGTAATTTTTCCCACAAATTATTCAACCTGCAGGCATTTTCTATTTCAGGGATCTCTTCAATAAGTGCTTTTGCCAGAGGTTCAGGTGTTGCGAACACCAGGAATTTTTCATCTCCCGAATAGGTTTGCTGTTCATATACCCTGTAAATATTATTGGCATTCTCGTGGTACCGGTCAAAGCTGAGCTCATCCTCAACCCACAGGAA
Source organism: Bacteroidales bacterium (assembly GCA_016783865.1). Next base: position 35,768 of record JADHVS010000017.1, on the reverse strand, counting down.
AATCAGGATAGAACAGGTCAGGCCGATCGACAGGCCGGCAATGTTAATGAATGAATGAACCTTCTGACGAAGCGCATTCCGTAGAATGGTTATGAGATAATTTCTGAACATTGCCGGAAGAAATATATCAGGAATCAAAATAACAAAAAACAATGTAAAATTTTTTTATTTTTATTCACATGATTAAAGACATACAGATCTTTGGCGCACGGGAACATAACCTGAAGAATATCAGCCTAACCATTCCCAAAAACAAGTTGGTGGCCTTTACCGGTGTTTCGGGTTCAGGAAAATCTTCTCTCGTTTTCGATACTATCTATACCGAAGCACAGCGTCAATTAATTGAGACATTTTCTTCATTTGCCAGAAGCAGGTTGCCCAAGTTATCACGACCCGACGTGGATGAGATTAGGAATATCTCGACAGCCATTGTGATCGATCAGAAACGAATGGGGAGAACACTGCGAAGTACTGTTGGGACAGCCACAGAGGTTAGCACCTATATGCGGTTATTGTATTCAAGGTGCGGTGATAAATTCATCGGTCCTTCATTTTTCTTTGGTTTCATCCACCCGGAAGGCATGTGCCACTCATGCAAGGGATTGGGAAAAAGAATTGAGGTGGATACTGACAGGTTGATCGATTGGGATAAAACCATCCGTGAAGGGGCTGTGGATCATCCCGATTACAGGGTAGGGGCATGCAAGTTACCAATGACAACTTTCCATAAAGTAGTCATTTAATATTAGGTTTATCGTCCCGATAATTAGGCCTCAGGATGACTTAAAATTACCTGATCGAACACTCTCGTTTTTATTCTTGTTTATTCCAAAATTATCAATGTAAGTAAGTTCCTCAATTGTAAAATCCCTTTTCTGGAATATATTTTCACCGCTTAACCATTTATCGAAAGCCTCGTTATCTTCAAAGGCAGTCAGCAGTCCTGATTCAATTGGCCACTCCGGGGATGGAATATTGTTTTCAAACAGGTAATTGCATATCCCTTCATTGATCATTCTTCCTGCCCTGATGGTAAATTCATACAGGTCTGGAAAAATCTCCACATCCATAGGATTATGATATTCCTCGATACAGCCATCCACCCGGGAAGAAATATAGGTTCTGCAGGCCATAGGCCGGGCGTCGTATGCGAGGCATTTGCCATTTTCGAGTAATGGACATGGCGATTTGAAATGCAGGAATTCCTGTGCCTTCATTTTACTTGTTGTTTCATCTTTCTCTTTAGCCCTGGTCAGGATATATGAGAGATCTTTTTTATTTACATTGTCTTTCATGAACCGGAAAAGATAGTGTATCTCATATGGAAGGACAAGAACGGCCTGGCAGCAGCATAAATAGCAACCCTTCTTACACTCAACCGTTCTATTCTCTTTAAGGCATCGCTGGATGAATGCCTCTGCCAGCTGGTCCATCGATTCATAGATTGCTTCAGACATGGCCAACAGGTTCTCCCTGTTTATTCCCTCTTTAAGAAATTCCGTGGCGAGATTATACCCGTCGGCAAAGAAAATCTTATCAACTTCAGAGTGGAATTCTTGTTGACTGGTATTGAAATTTTCGGCCATGTGGTATTATTTTAACTCACCTCCCAATTCCCACACCCTCGATTCACGATTCACGATTCACATCAAGTTATACCATAATTAGATAATATGCAAAAAATTTAGACTTACCGGTAAATCGCGTTGACATACCGATCAATTCATTGAATTTTCCCTGACATTTCCGATATTTGATTAATCCATTGCACATAAATCAATTATCATGGCCTTCAACATCCAAAAACACCGGAAACCTATGTTTCTATTATTTTCAATCTTCTTATTAGGTGCCCTTCCTGTCAATGCGCAGGATACCCTTGACCTCTCACCTGATACCCTGGATGGACCGGTTGATTCTGCAGAAATTGCATCCTTTATAGACAAGACAATCGGGAATTTGATGGAGGAGATGCATGTGCCGGGGGTAACCTTTTCTCTTGTCAGGGGTGACCAGCTTTTATATAAGAAAGGATACGGACAGGCTAATATCGAAGAGGAGAGACCATTTGATCCTGATAATACTCCAACATTTGTAGGATCGGTATCGAAATTATTTACATCCACTGCCATCATGCAGTTGTATGAACAGGGTAAAGTACTGTTGGATGTGGATGTGAATAATTACCTCACCGGATTTCAGATAGACCAGAATTTTGATGAACCGGTTACGATCGGGAATTTACTGACCCATACCGGTGGATTTGAGGAACGGGCCCTGATCCTGGGAACTACAAAACAGGAAGAAAAGCTGTCAACCTTTATGTATGTCAATTCAGGGAAACAACCCCGGGTGATTCCACCAGGAAAATACCTGAGTTATTCTAATTATGGTATGACTTTACTTGGCTATGTGGTTGAGGAGGTGAGCGGAATCCCGTTCAATCAATATGTACTGGAGAATATTCTGGAACCACTTGAGATGGGTAGCAGCGGATTCGGTTATCCCGACCGGCTAATGGAAAACGTGGCCATGTCGTACAGGTTTAATTCCAGAAAACAATCACAAAATCCATTACCCATTATATATGTGAATGTAGAACCTGCCGGTTCCCTGTTATCCACTGCTGAAGATATGTCTCACTTTATGATGGCCCATCTGCAACTGGGCAGGTATAAGGATACCACCATTTTAAAGGAAGAAACATCCAGGCTGATGCATAGCCGGTTATATACGCAACATCCAAATCTGAACGGATGGTGTCATGGATTTTATGAAGGAAGTGCAAATGGTATAAGGTGGATCGAGCATGCTGGTGATATTGGTGCATATGCCACCAGGCTCATTCTTATCCCGGGAAAAAATATCGGCCTGTTTGTATCGGTAAATGGTGTCAGTGGATTCGTTTCAACCTTTCGGGAAGAGCTGATGGACAGGTTTATGGACCATTATTATCCTGTAGATGAAGCCATTGAGATACAACCTGGGGAAATTGTGGTCAAAGATGACCTGAAGCGATTTGAAGGAACGTACCGTCTGAACAGGTATTCACGGTTGTCCTTTGAAAAGATCATGGGAGCTATCCTGGAAGGAAAAATGAAAGCGGAAACAGACCATTCACTTACGCTCTATATTACTCCGATCCTGAATGAGCCACCTTCTGAGTGGGAGAGGGTGGGCGATTTGCTCTTCCGAAATCCGGAGCATGGAAGATACATGGCCTTTTACGAGGATGAGAAGGGAAAAATTACTCATTGCAATTTTAATGTAATGATACCTGCCAATCTTGTAAGGATACCCTGGTATGCAACCGGAAGTTTCCACCTGGTTCTATTGATTGTGGTCATTGTTTTGTTTCTGACAGTAGTTCCTGGATGGCCAATTAAATCATTGATCAGGGGGAAAGGCAGAAGGAAAAAGGAAAAGACCAAAATGGAAAAGAGAATTCGAGCTATTACCCTGATAACCATTAGTTTACATCTGTTATTTTTGATCGGATTTATTGTGGCGATGATTGTATCTGCTGAGCAACTGGCTCATGGGACACCGCTGCTTTTTGCTGCAGTATTCACATTGCCGGTCATAGCAGGACTACTTACCTTGTATCTGTTGATTTCATTGATCACTGTCTGGAATATCAGGTTCTGGAAAATTTCCCGAAGGATCTATCAGACAATTATCGTATCTGGCTCCATTGCATTTATATGGGTCCTTTACAATTGGAATATGCTGGGTTACCATTTTTAGAACATACCCATATGAGTTTTTGCATTCAAATCCCCGTAAATGGGAGCGGCAGGAGAATCGTCATTGGTGATGTTCATGGATGCTGCAAAACACTTGTTCACCTGATAGAAGAAGATATTGCCATGAATTAGGAAGATCATTCCACTCGACAATGGAGTCCCGTATGTAAAAAAACATAAGATCTATGATCATACTCAGCTGGGACATCTCTGTGCTTTGGATCTGGATTCTTACCGGCTCCTCAGGACGCCCAACCTGGATATGGTTTAGAAACGTGCATTAATTTTCGTTCATGGAACTTTCCTTTCAATTAGTCTAAATCTATTTTAAATAAATATTGTATGTAACATGCAGATAATCAGGTAATTAACGTATTATTATAAATCATCATAATTAACTCTGTCAAAATGAAGCATGATTTTTTCAATAAAATATTATAACTTTCTAGTATGATTTCAAAGAAAACAAATAGGGCTAACCTTGAGAGCTGGAGGATCATTTTTTTACAGGTTGGATTTATTGCTTCCCTGTTAATCTGCCTGGGATTGTTTAACTGGAGCACTCCTGCAAGGGAAACGAAAGGGGTGATGATGAGGATCAGTGATATGGAATTCGAGGAGGAAGTAATTCCTGTGACCAGGCAGGAACGTGACAGGCCCGATATGAATGCCATTATGATTAAACGGGAAGAATTGAGCAAGACCCAGGGTGTACAAACCGGTCCGGGTATCCTCAGGATCGTAGGTGATGAGGCTGATATAACGGATGAATTGCAAGTTGGGGACCTGGAAGGGGACCAAAATACCGAGGTGGCCCTTATTAATCCCAATAATGTTGTAATTTTTGAGGAGGAAGAAGAAGAGGCTGAAGAGATATTTTTTCTTGTCGAGGATATGCCCAAGTTTAACGGTGGCGACTTATCGGAGTTTCAGAAATATGTGCAATCAAATCTTGTATATCCCGATGATGCAAAGGACAACGATATATCCGGGGTAGTTCTGGTTAAATTTGTAATCAACAAGAAAGGTGAACTAACCAGGCTTGAATTAGTCAGGGGGGTCCACCCGGGCCTTGACAAGGAAGCATTAAGAGTAGTCAGTTCATCACCTAAATGGACACCGGGCAAGCAGCGCGGTATGCCGGCCAGTGTAGCCTATACTTTCCCTATCCGGTTTGTCCTGCAAGATAAATAAATCTTATTGCATCAAATGAAATATATTGGAGCTCACGTGAGTATTTCAGGAGGTGTGGAAAATGCGCCTGTAAACGCCCATGGGATTGGGGCAAAAGCATTTGGATTGTTCACAAAGAATCAAAGACAGTGGGTACAGAAACCCTATACTGAAGATAATATTAATGGATTCAGGGATAACTGTGAGAAATATGGGTATTCACCGGACTATATCTTACCACACGACAGTTACCTGATCAACCTTGGTAATCCCGCTAAGATGGGACTGGAAAAATCTCGTGCTGCTTTTCTGGATGAGATGCAGCGTTGTGAACAACTGGGCCTGAACAGGCTGAATTTCCATCCCGGAAGCACACTGGGCCAGATCAATGATGAAGAATGCATGAAGCTGATTGCAGAATCGGTGAATATGGTATTGGATAAAACAAAAGGTGTAATAGCTGTAATTGAAAATACTGCCGGGCAGGGTAAGCATCTGGGCTATACGTTTGAACAATTGAAGTTCATGATCGACCATATTGAGGATAAATCCCGTGCCGGCGTTTGCCTTGATACCTGCCACACCTATACAGCAGGCTATGATATAAAATCGCCTGAGGGATATGAAGATACTTTTCAGAAGTTTGGGGAAATAGTGGGATTTGAATACCTGAAGGGCATCCATCTGAATGATTCCAGGAAAGAAGTGGGCAGCCGGGTTGACCGCCATCATAATATCGGTGAAGGCTTACTGGGTGAAGATGTTTTCAAGCGCATGATGAACGATCCACGCTTTGATAACCTGCCTGTCATCCTTGAAACTCCGGATGAAAACAAATGGGCGAAGGAGATAAAAATGTTGTATGAGATGATAAATTAATTTGCCGTCGGTTTCAACCGACGGATTTATTATGCAATAAAGGAAACCGGGCTTCAACCCACTACTCAACAATCACTTTTTTGACATAGGTTTGGTCTCCCTGTATCCTGAGGAAATAGGTTCCGGAAGGCAGGTTTCTCTGATTGATTGAAACTAAGGTTCCGGGAGTATGATCTAATATCTTAACAATTTTACCCTCCAGGCTGAGGATTTCAATTTTCTGTAACCGGAGATTTGATTCCATGATAGTGTAATATTTTTTGGTATTGAACTTATTGCAATGCGATTTCTTTCAAGGATCAAAAATGACATTTGATGATGGAAAAAAATCTACCGGAAAGTTACTACATGGAAGAGGGCGAAATCTATCAGATATGTATCAAAGAGTATCAGGTATGTATCATTTCAGTGTTAAAATGCTTTATTGGTGGAAAGGGGGAGTAAAAGTCATCCCGAATTCAGTTCGGGATCTGATTTTCTATTCGTAACAGATCCTGAAACCTGCCTACCGGCAGGCAGGCAAGTTCAGGATGACCTATGGTACGAATTTTATCTTAAGGAAGCTTTGGTAAAAATGTGTTCTTCGATATCCACATCAAACTGGATATCTACAATGATGAACTCAGTACCGTCCCCTTGCTTCAGCATATCCTTAAAAACCATTTTGCCGGGAAACCATCGTCCACTCATTCGCTTAACATCGAAAAGCTCTGTCTTTTTCAGTAGTTTACCACTTTTGGCATACAGTTCTTCTTTTAACGGGATATACCTTTCCTGGTCGATCCATTGCTTGCGGATCTGGTAGGCTACCTCCGGATTGTTAGCAGTCAGTTCCAGTACCCAGCATTCGCGATCCTGGTATGTTTCTGTTCCTGTTACGTTGGCATAATAATCATCAGCCAGGGAGTTGTCTTCCATCATATCCTCGTAGGACAGATCGGATCCCATGACGGATTGCCTGAGCATATGTCCCGATATCTGGATCGTCCTGTCGGTGGAAGGGGAGTAGATCCAGAGCTGGTCTTCCAGTTTAAGCATTTTTGTACCAGCCTCCCGGGCAGGGGATAAGTATTCGGTATAGGCATGGGTATCTCCTGTACTCCATGACTTTGATTCGATTGTTCTGTCGCCCCTCGTTCCATGGATGATCATTTTTGAGGTGATCACTCTGGAATCTGATGATAAGTTTTCATCGATCCGGTCTAAAATCTCTTCACCGGAAGGGTATTGGGCAAACAGGGTCGTGCTTGCCACAAGTAATAATATGGATGTCATCGTTTTCATTTTGTTAATTTTCAAGTTCTTTAAATAATGAGGCCGTTTTCCTCTTATAAATTCCTATCCCTGACAGCATTGTTCCCAGGGTGGACGAGAACAATCCGGGTATAAACCCTAGATAATATGCCTGCGGGACTATCTTTGCATGAAAAGTTCCGGGCATCATCATGGTGGCTCCCTTCATCATGCTGCTGATATCAATTCCTTTTTCCTGTATCCAGTATGCAAACAATAATCCAATTATGGTGCCAAATGCTGAACCGACAATTCCGATCAATGCTGATTCATAGATCATACTTCTGTATATATGCCCTTTCCCCTCACCTATGGCCAGTCGTATCCCGACCTCGCCGTATCGGCGCAATCCCCCGATCAGGCCCGTATTCCACAACACTATTGACATGGCAAATATGAATATAAAAACGACAATAAAAGCTACGGAATCCACCATCTCCAGGTATGCTCCCAACATTTCACCCTGTTCAGTTAGTTTCAGCATAATGGGTGAAAACTCATCCCCAGGATCCGAATATTTATTGTTAAAACTTGCACAAACCTCTCCTGCTTCCTGTCCAAGGTAATGTCCACCCGGGAGATATCCCAGTATCTCACCTGACGCATCCTGCATGTCGAGGGCCGCATGTGCATCTGATATATCGACGATTATTGCACCCCTGTCCATGACGGATACACCGAATCTGATTGTCCCGGCAATCGTGAAATTATAGAAGCTCATGCTGCCATACATGGTTGATCCCATCAGGGTGACCTGATCTCCCGGGGTAACTTCCAGGTTGGTGGCGAATTCATCACTGATAAGTATTTCACCCGGATTGTCCGGGAGGTTACCCTTTACCAGGATATTCTCAAGATTCAAACGTTCAGGTTCCTGGCTGCCAGGTGTAAGCATATCAATGGCAATAGCCATGGTGGGCCCCTGGGCACGGGTTTCCCCGTTTTCATCAGGTGCGTCCAGTAATCCGCCAAACTGCGTCCGCATTACCCATTCCATATCAGGATAATCCTTTTTGACTTTATCCATCAGTTCACTCACATTTTCGATTGACAGGTCTATTGGCATCTGGTTCATATTATCAGCATAGGCACGGGTCATGATCTTGACATGTCCACTGGAAAATTTTGCGGTGAAATCGGAAAAATCGCCCAGTATACCCGTAAGGTAGCAAACCAACAGAACCGTAAGCGAGACACCTGCTGCCACCACTATGGCTGGCAAAAGACTTCTCTGCCGGTCCCGTAATAATCCTTTAAACAGAAATCGTATCATTGTAATTTTCCTTTAATTGCTTCGGTTGGATTCATTTTTGATATCTTCCTGGAGGGCAGGAAGCTGACTATAGTCGTGGTTATTATAACAAGGAGCATGACTGATAAGACCAGTCCGATACTGTATACAGGGTAAATTTTTTCTGCAATTGGCAGTCCCATACTATCCGAACCTGCAGGCATGGAATATCCAACTTTGGTCATCCATAGAAGGAAGGGAATTCCGGGTATGGCACCAAGAACTACAGCCAATATGGAATGCATGGCGCCTTCCACGGTGAACAATCTGACTACCTGTCCGCGTGTCATGCCCATTGCCATATAAGTACCTATTTCCTTCTGCCTTCTGAAAATTGAAAGCACCTGTGTGTCGAAAATCGCCAGCATGGCAAGGAGCATCAGTATGAGATAGAAAAACGATCCGCCAACTTTTTTCATCTTGATCACATCCTTCATATCCTTAAGGAGGAAATCATGATCTTTCATTACCCATCCGCTTTCATCTCCTGTCCAGGTATAGTCATGCGCAGTGATCAGGAGAGTGGCTTCCCCCGGCATCTGGGTCATTTCCTGCAGGCTTCCAATCGGGATCCACATCTGCCCGTTATCCACGGCAGGAACATCACATCTGAATACACCGACGATTTTCACTTCAGTGGCATCAAAAGTACCATTTACATCACGCCAGCGGACTGTAATATAATCCCCGGTGTCCAGTTTTGTATCACGGGCCATGTTTGTTCCAATGATAGCAGGGATATCCTCTTTTTCTTCGAGCAGTTTATCTGTTGGCAGTTCAGAGACCTGTTGAGTGGGATCAATCCCCTTCAGCATGATACTCATTATTCTTCCGCCAGGGTAAATGGAAGCCTGGGTTATGAGCACGGGTGCCATATTCCCTTTTTCAATTTCATCATTGAAGGACTGTGGCAAAATCCTGTGACTGTCCTCCAGGGTAAAGGGATCGTAAGGATCATAATCCTCTGTCCAGATCTGTCCTCCCCCTACTTCCCATGCTATCATATCCCTCATGGCCATCCTGTCCCAGCCATCTATTATCCCGTATTGCCAGATGACCAGAATCAGGATCAGAGCAAGCACCAAAACGCTTAGCCAGGTCCTCAGACCTGCACCTATCAGGTTTCGTAAGGCTAATTTTATTGCTGTCATGACTTTAATATTTTAATCCTAGATTAATGATTAACGATTTTTGATTTATGATGTTCTTCTAAAATCATAATTCGTTAATCTATATTCATTATTCATTTTTGTTCATCTTTGACTACCTGACCGTCTTCAAGTGTTATTTTTCGCTTCAGATACTTGATGACTTTATCATCATGTGTAGCAAAAATGAAGGTGGTTTTCAGGTCCTCGTTCAGTTTTTCCATGGTCTGCAGGATGTGATGAGAATTGGCCGCATCCAGGTTAGCCGTGGGCTCGTCGGCGAGTACCAGCTTGGGTTTTTTAACCATGGCCCGGGCTATAGCGACCCGCTGGCATTCTCCTCCCGAAAGCTGTCTGGGCCTGGATCTTATCTTATCTGTCAGGCCGACCCACTCCAGTGCATCCAGTACGGCTTTTTTCCTTTCTCCATGCGTCATATTTAACAAGAGAAGCGGGAATTCCACATTCTCGAAAACGGTGTATACCGGCAAAAGGTTATAGGTCTGAAAGATAAAACCCATGTGTTGTTTACGCAAATAAGAGGCTGCTCTTTGTGACAGCTTGCCAACCGACTGGCCGATCACCGTGGCTGTCCCTTCAGAAGGGGAGTCGAGGGATCCGATAATATTAAGCAGGGTGGTCTTGCCTGATCCTGACGGACCGACAATGCCTGCAAATTCACCTGTACCAAACGACAGGTTAATGTCATTCAGTGCGGTAAAGTGACCCTTTCCGATAGCGTACTGCTTTACCAGGTTTTCAATTTTTACGATGTGTTCGTTATCCATTGTTAGAAAATTAAATTGTTTTCTGCCCTGGTCAGCGTTGCCGAAGAAGGCAGAACTATGTTAATGATTAAATACAGCCATCATTTGTATGCCTTTTCCAGCGAACAGATTTACTTCCTGACTTCCCGGAAAAACCTGGAACCGGTCTGGATTCCAGAATCCCATCAGGTAAAAGGTCCACCTGTCGAAGGTAAAGGTGCAGTTTATGAAATTATAGAGATCGTTATTTTTCCAGTCGTAAAAAACTATGCCGCTCAGGTTAGTGAAGATGGTCAATGGGTAACTGAGAGAAAGGGCCGAAAACGTGGCTCCTTCTCCTTCCCCGAAAGCCTGATCTGAAGCGCTGTAGTTAAATACTTCGGTCATAAGGCCCAGACCATTTCCAACACCAAAAGTATAATCCAGTCCAACGGTTAAAGCCCGGTTATAAGCTGCAGGAAGATACTCAAAATCGGTATGGACCATTGAGCTCTCAAACCAAAGTCCTACGCCAATGTCAATCTTTCCATCGAGGGCGATCCTGTTCTCCGGGGCAAAACCATAAACATTGGCAGGAAGTATCAATGTGTCCGGAGGTATATCCACCGACCTGTTGTGGTAACTCAGTCCAATTTCTCCTGTAAATACCGGGACCTGTATCCGGCCTCCGAATTCAGGCCGGGCTTTTTCGGATCCGAATATCTCCCAGCCTTTAGGATCTTTATTCCCGATTAGACCCCAGACCCATATATTGGCATTGTTTAGAAAATAGTACCTGGCCAGGAGTCCGTATGTGCCATCTGTCAATTGCAGCGGGTCGCGCGGATCGATGCGGTCGAACCACATGAGCGGACGGAGCATTACAGCCGAACCAAAATTGATCTTTTGGAGTCCGGCCCTTACTTCAAACTGGTCCCCCGAAAACCTTACCCACATCCTGTAAGGTTTTAATTTCTCATCCAGTGTAATGCTGTCGTTTGACCAGAATGTGCTTGCTCCCCAGGCGTTTGCGGATAATTCTGCATCGATCATATACTTTTTACCGAGGGGTGACTCGAAATTAATTTGAGGTATATATCTTGCACCCAGCTGTCCGTTCAATTTTTCGCTATAGCTCATCGTACCCCATCCGGCCAGCATGCCTTCGAAGCCAAATGACTGAGAAAATCCGTATGACACCTGCAAGAGCATGACAATATATATCCAGGCTTTGCGGCCTGTTGTGGGTGCTTTCATTTGCGATTCATAATTCCGTAAAAGAAAAAGTTGACTAACTCCATGATCAGTTTTTGCGGATGTTCATAGATACGTAATAATTTTTCGTCCTTGGCCAGATCAAGTATGTGATTCAGGAAAAAGAGTATGAATTCCGGTTTGATGTCCTGCCTCATTTCACCCCGCTTCTGTGCCTCAACATAGTCATTGAGGATCTCAAAAAGTACCTTGCCCGACTCGGCCTGGATAAATGCAGCCAGATCAGGATCGCTGTGAATCAGATAATCATCGAAATATGCTTCGGAGATCTCACTGGTACCGTCCATTTTCATCTGTATTGTCTGCCTCACCTTTTCTTCAAATGAGATATCGGTTCGATCCATCAGTTCCCTGTATTGTATCAGGCTTTCAGCCACAATCGTGTGGATGATTTCTTTAGCCAGTTCGATCTTGTTGCTGAAGTGTTTATAGAAGGTCATTTTGCTCACATTGGCCTCTTTACATATCTCTTCCACAGTTACTCGCTTAATCCCAAATCTGAAAAACAGGTCTTTCCCGGTCTGGATGATTTGCCTATGTTTCTCATTATAAGGATGTTCTGTAATTTTAGCCACTGTACGATATGTTAATTATTATACGAATAAAGTACAAATATACTATATTCGTAAGTTATTGTCAAGTTTTTCTGATTATTTTTTTCACCCGCATTTTTTTTAAATTTATATAAATCCAGATTTCTTTATTTTTCATCCCATAAATCGCTAAAAAAATGGAAAATAAAATCACCGTCCTGACAACCACTTCGAGCTATAATAACTCAGATTTTCCAGATTCGATTAACCTGGTTAAAAATCCGCATAAGAGAAGATTGACTGAGGAGGAGGTAATGGAGAATCTGATTGAGGGACTCAGGAAACAGGGCGTGGCTCTGTAGAATTGCGAATATCGAACAAGGATTTTTGATTTTTGAAGTATGCTATTACTGTGATTCTTTTTCCAATTGGGAAAGAATCTCCAGGGCTTCTTCTCTCGAATCACTGCAAACCAGTTCTTCAGCTTTGAAGTCCCTGCAGACCTTTGGACGATCATCATAGATGCCACAGGAATAATCTTCTTTCAGGTGAATGCATGTTACACCAGCAGGCTTTCCATCTGGCATACCAGGGATGGAGGATGAAATAGACGGGGCGTTACAACACGCCCCGCAATGTGCCCTGCATTCCATCATTTTAGCTCGATCACCACAATAGTGTCGACGGGCTTTCTTTTTGAATAAGGGATCCTGATTAGGGTGCCAAATTCATTCTGTGAGTATTTCAGGGCCGACTTGTCATCAAACAGGGTGACAGATTTGATCTTTGCATCATATTCAGGTAGTAAAAGGGTTTCATCATCCAGATCCATCACATGCACATAAACTGTATTTCCCTTTTGGGTTGTTGCTCCCCAATCACGTGGAGCAATTGGCCCCTTCTCCGTACCATAATATGTCTCCCCATATGTGTCTAACCATTTTCCAATCACTTTCAGGGTATCTGCATTTTCCGGCTGTAGCTTTCCATTGGGCATAGGGCCATTATTGAGCAGGAAGTTAGAGCCATAACCAGCAGCTTTTACCATGGTTTGAATGAGTTGTCCGGTCGATTTGAACCTCCTGTCCTTGATATTATAACCCCAGGATCCGTTCATTGTTTCGCACATTTCAAGCGGAACCTCAACCTCAACGGTGGTCTGGTTAAAACCCATCGTATTCTCACCTGGAAGGTCCCTCTCAAACATCATAAAATCTTCTCCCGGGAGAGGTGTTTTATGGTGATTACTTCCTATCAATGCTCCGGGTTGTAATTTATGGATAAGGCTGTATGTCTCCTCCAGCTGCCAGTCGGCGTCCCACTGGTCCCACATCCCGTCGAACCAGATCCCGCCAATATCCCCATAGTTAGTGAGTAATTCGCTGAGCTGGTCATTCATATATTGAATATAAGTATCCCAGTCACCACTTTCCGGACGACCGGTGTATCCCTGGCCTGTTCTTCCCCTGGGATAATAATCAGGATGGTGCCAGTCGAGCTGTGAATAATAAAAGAACAGTTTCAACCCCTGTTTATCACATTCTTCTTTAAGTTGTTTCAAAAGGTCCTTCCCGTATGGAGTACGATCAACCACATCCCAGTTGCTCACTTTGGAATCGTACAATGCAAATCCGTCATGGTGTTTGCTGGTGATGGTGATGTAATTCATCCCGGCTTCTTTTGCTATGGATACCCATTCTGCAGGATCGAACTCAACGGGATTGAAAAAGTCAGCCAGCCTTTCATAAGCTTGAATGGGTATTTGTTTCTGGTTCATGATCCATTCGGCAATTCCGTAATCGCCTCCTCCACCCATAACACTGTAAACTCCCCAGTGGAGAAACATACCAAATTTTGCCTCCTGGAACCATTCACGGTTGTCCAGGTTTTCCTGAGCCGGTACGTAATTTTTTTGAGCATATGCAGAGAAGACTATAACACAAGCCAGGATCAATACTGTAATTCTTTTCATGATTTAGGTTTTGATTTGAAGATGGCCTAAAGATAATTAAATAGTTAAAAACGGATCCTTTGTTCAAACATGTTATAAATAATTCCATACACTTACTCAAACTGAGTCTAAATTGGTATGACTTAGGTACAAAAAGGTGGTATTTTTTTTAAATTGAGCAACTTAATAGCTAAACCATTACCTAACCTTATTACATTTCCATGAAAACACTTTCATTTAAAGATAAGCTGGGTTTCAGTGTAGGTGAATATTCCTCAAGTATACTCTGGCAGACCGTGATGTTTTTCCTCCCTGCTTTTTATACTGATACTTTTTTACTTCCTGCTTCAACCGTGGCCATAATGTTCCTTCTGGTGCGGATTTTTGATGCAGTAAATGATCCTTTTATGGGGATCATCTCTGACCGTACCAATACGAGGTGGGGTAAATTCCGGCCTTATTTGTTATGGTTTGCAATACCATACGGAATGGCTGCTTTCCTGATGTTCACCGCTCCCGATTTCAGTCCCACCGGGAAAGTGGTATACGCCTTCATTACATATACTGCCATGATGGTCATCTATACAGCCATCATGATCCCATATAATTCGATAATTGGTGTGATCTCCCCTTACCAGGAAGAGCGCACAAGCATCTCTTCCTTTAAATTTGTTTTTGCATATGCTGCCGGGATAACGGTGCAGATACTTATCATCCCGATGGTTGAAAAGTTTGGTGCTGGAAATCCGGTAAGAGGATACCAGTACACCATGCTTATATTCGGTATCATTTGTGTAATATTCTTCCTTGTATCTTTCTTTTTCGCCAAGGAGCAGGTGAAACCGGATCCAGCCATTAAACCCTCAGTGAAAAAGGACTTGAAGGATCTTTCAAAAAACGGTCCCTGGGTTGTCCTGTTTGCTGTCTCGGTCGCCTCTCTGACATACATTGCCATCCGCAGCGGTGTAATCATATACTATTTCAAATATTTCCTGGGAAATGAGAAGGCTGCAGGTCTTTTTATGGCATCAGGAACATTAGCAGTACTGGCGGGTGTGTTACCTACAAAATGGTTAAGCTCGAAACTGGGTAAGAAAAATCTATATATCATCAGCATGCTTATAATCGCAGTTTCCCTGTGTGGATTTATGCTGGCAGGAAAAAATATCGCCCTCCTTTATACCTTCCAGATCATATTCTCCCTGGCTTCAGGTCCGACCATGCCACTCCTCTGGTCGATGCTTGCTGATGCAGCCGATTTCTCTGAATGGAAAAACAAGCGCAGGGCTACCGGCCTGGTCTATTCGGCCACCACCCTTGGCCAGAAAATGGGGTTGGCAATCGGAGGGGCAGTAACCATGGGTATACTTTCCTTGTTTGGATATATAGCAAACGTTGATCAATCCGAAACTTCCATTATGGGTATCCGGTTGTTGATGAGCTTCATCCCTGCAGCCATTGCATTGGTGGTTGCAGTTGTTCTGTTCTTCTATAAACTGGATGATAAGAAGGTGAAAACGATTGAGGAGGATCTCACGCAAAGAAGGAAAGAGCGTGAGATCCGTGAATCGTGAATCGTGAATCGTGAATCGGAAGACTTGGGTGTGGGGAGTGAGTGTGAATAAAATTTTAGAGTTATGAAATACCGAAAGTTGCTAGTTCCGGAGATTGGGAAGGTTACAATGGTTGAGGAAGAGTGGAATGGAAAAATATCCGGACCAAATGATGTGATTATCAGGAACCATTTTTCACATATCAGTGCCGGTTCCGAACTAGCTGCTATCGATGGACTGGAGTCGTGGTTCAATATTCCTGGTACTCCGGGATATACTGCTGTAGGAGAGGTCCTTGAAATTGGAGAAGACGTGGATCATGTAATACCTGGTGATCTGGTTTACACCTACGGTCCTCATGCTGAGATGTATAAAATTGATGCAACTGACCGCTGGCATGGCGTGTGTGTAAAGCTTCCTGAAGGTGTTCGTTCCGATCATGCTTCTTTTACGCATATGGCAGGCATTGCCATGACCGCCATCAGAAATTCAAATATTGAGCTGGGAGATGATGTAGCCGTCACCGGAATGGGAGCCATAGGCATACTCGCTGCTCAACTGGCGCAATTGCAGGGAGCCCGGGTTATTGCAACCGATCCAGAGCCAACCCGGCGTGAAATGGCAAAGCAATGCGGAATCATGCACGTGCTTGATCCCATATTACCGGATTTGAAAGATCAGATCATGTCAATGACAAATGAACAGGGGGTCTCCACCCTGATTGATGCCTCCGGGATGTCGAAGGTGATTGAGCAGTCTATTGATTTTGTCGCGCTGTATGGCGAAGTGATTCTGCTGGGGACGCCTCGTTCACCCTACGAAACAAATCTGACAGGTGTTCTGCAACATTTTCATCTTTTGCCACATTGCCTGACGATGAAAGGAGCCCTTGAGTTTATTTTTCCCACTCATCAGATGGAGTTTTTAAAACACTCGATTGAAAGAAATGCTTCAGTTATTCTCGGCCTGATCAAATCAGGCAAACTATTGATCGGGCCCATCCACAGCCATACCATGAAACCATCAGATGCACAGGCTGCTTATGATGGATTGAGAAATAAAAAGAATGAATTTATCGGAGTAGTATTCGATTGGTTATCATTCAGATAGAGTGTAAATAAATGAAACTCCATAAAAGCATAATTAACATGTTCATACCTGAAAACTCAACAGTCACAGCCTGGTCTGTCGTTCTGTTTCTTACGATTCATTTTTGTACACAAGCCCAGCCTGTACATTTTGTAGATAATCCATCCCATAAGAGCGATTCGGTCCGGTTTTCGCATCTGGCATACCCCACCGGAATTACATATTCCTGGGAAACTCCGCATGCAGAAGTGATGCCAACAGGAGACCTGGTGTGGACACCTGAAACATTTCAATATGAAGAAGGATCTACTGTCAGGTACATTGATTTTGAAGGAGGGGATGATGGCAATGATGGGTTGTCAACCATCACAGCCTGGAAACACCACCCATGGGATGGATCGGCGACTGCAAATGCCGCAGCCTGTTCTGGTATTCATACCTATGTCTTTAAAAGAGGTGTGGTTTACAGGGGAACCCTCAACGCTGATGAATCCGGGGAATATGGCAATCCGATAAGGCTGACTTCCAATCCTGACTGGGGTACAGGTGAAGCCTCTTTCTATGGCTCCAAAAGAATTACAGGCGGATGGACACAGGCCAATACAACCATCGCACCTGATATACCGGATGCTGACCTGGTGTGGTACCAGGATATCCCGGGATTTGATAATACAAAAAATGTATGTGAAATAACCGAAAGTGGAATTAACCGGGTCAGGGTCGCCCGGATTCCCAATTACAGATACACACCGGATGAACCCATGAGAGAATGGTGGTCCTTTACCGGTAAAACGGAACTGGGCGGTCAGCTCCATCTGACCGACACCCGTAACCTTATCCAGACCGATCCTGATTTCTACCAGGGCGGGGATGTCTGGGCCACCGAAGACGTGATCGTTATGTGTACCTTATGGAAACAGGAGATATTAAATTATGAACCGGCTTCAAATAAGATTGTCGTCTCAAGTACCGATTTTGGCGGTGTGGATTGTAAATATTATTTAGAAAATACTCCTTTCCTTTTAGATACTACAGGTGAATTTTATTACGACAATCTGAAGGACAGATTATTCTTAAGACTGGAAAATGATAAGGACCCGAATACTTCAGTTATTGAAATAGCCTCTGAGTCGAAACTGATCGAGATAAATTCCGAAAGTAATATTTGTATTAGTGGAATATCATTCGGTTTTACAACCTATAATAATGTCAGGTATGGATCAGCAGATGGCGTACCCACCATTAAACTGACAGGAGCCTGTTCTGATATTGAAATCAGCCATTGTAAATTCATTCATGTGAACGGGGGAATCCTTGCAACAGGAAGTTCCGACATCAACCAACCTGTCCGGGATATTACCATAGCGGATAATGAATTGACCTTTATGGACGATTTCTCGATTCTGCTTAATGAGTCGGGTGGTTTTTACCTGCAGAATATTAATATTTTAAGAAATAAGATCTTTGAGAATGGCACCAGGCATCTGGGCAGGTGGTACAGTTCCATTCCAGCCATTGAATGCCGGCTGATCTCAGGCGAACTGGCAGGGAATATAGTAGAATATTCATGGGGAGGCGGTATTAATGTTTTCTGGGGAAAAGGTAGCGGCAGCAACCTGGATATTCCTTTTGTCCGGGGATTTGTACACCATAATAAAGTATCTCATTCCCTGATTGGTGTAAATGATTATGGCGGTATTGAAAGCTGGCTGGGAGGTCCCGTTTTTATCTATAACAATATTTCTTATGACGCTTCAGGGTATAAATATAACTGGGACATTTCGCTGGGATATCCGTTTTACCTTGACGGAACATTTAAAAATGCCGTGTTTAACAATATTGCTTATGGCAGGGGATGGAACAAGTCGCATGGAGCATATACACAAGTCCTCGGATATTATAACATCTATGCGCACAATGATGCTTATAATATGGAATCCCTGACATTCTCCGGTGATAACAGTTTATCTGTCGACGGGCAAAATATTTACCTGTCAAATATCAGTGACAGCACAGAATATCAGTTTAACCACAGCACCAAACCAGCCGGGATGCCCTTTGAATCGATAGGATATAATGTCTTTAGCGGAACTCCTTTCAGGGCCAAAGTAGTGTCCGGCAGCAGTCTCAGACAATTTGATTCATTCTCAGAGGAATTGGAGTCATATAACCCTGATCTGGGACAGATTGGATATGTGACATCAAAAAGAGTATTTGCAAATCCATCCTCAGCAGATTTCAGGCTGCACCCGGAAAGTGAGGCCATTGACAGGGGAGTGAAGTTCTTTCTTCCTTTCCCGCTTAGTAAAGTGGTGGGTGAATGGCATTTCTACAAGCACAATTCCGATTCATCACTCATTAAATCTGACAATTTCTATTTCACAAGCGATTTTAATAACCGGGAAACTTACAACGATGTGCCGAAAAATCATATGAAAGCTTTCGGTTTATCAGATACCAGTTTTGTTATGGGAGATCTGGAAGACTGGACAACCGGTGCGCTGTTATTTGACGGAAGCAGTACTTATTGCAGCCTGGGCCATTCAATGGCAAGCTCGTGGAAAAGCAATGATGTGGATATGACTACAAACAACTTTATCCTGGAAGCATATCTGAATACCATCGAAGATCATACAGAAGGTGTACTGATCTCGAAATACGGATCGTCAGGCAAAGGCTATCAGCTCGATATAAATTCCACCGGTAAGATCAGGATAAGCTTGATGGACAATGGCTCCCCGGAATACAGCCTGGGCAGTTCAGGCATAATAAATGATGGTGAATGGCACCATGTGTTAACCGAAGTTAACCGTGCAGGTCTTGTAAATATTTATATTGACGGTGAACTGTCGAATGGTGTGTCAACCGGATCCATGCCTGTTTCATCCGTTTCATTATCAAATGATGCGGACCTGTTATTGGGAAAAAACATGGATGGAAATTATTTTGAAGGTACACTTGATTTTGTAAGGATATCAAAAGGATTACTCACGGATGCCAGAACCACCATACAGGAATTATATAAATGGCAAACCGACGGTCCCTTCCTGTATGATATGGCAGGAAACCCTCCCGTTGATAAACGTGATGCCGGTGCCCTCGAGTTTGGTTCTAAATTGTGTAATATAATGATCGATCCAAATCCTTTAGTGTTTGATATGCAGGCTGGTACATTATCGGCAAATGTTTCGGCAGAACATGGATTTGAAATTGTGGATCAGGAAGGATCATTTTTCACATATCAGGCAATTACAGATGAAATAGCTGTAACGGTTCCTGAAAATGACCAGTCTGATACACAAAAAGGTCATATCACTGTTTTGGGATGCAATGAAACACAAATCCTGGAAATATCCCAGTCAGGTGCGCCCTGCCAGTTCGAACTGGAGATCCCTGATACCTTATTTTTTAGCCCTCAGCGGGAAGAACAGCAATACAGGCTCGTTACGAACGGGGATATTGATGTGACAAATGCTGGCGATATCCCTATGTTTATATGGCAGACAGAAAGTAAAGATACCCTCATATTCCGGGCCTGGGCCAATACAGGTACGACCGAAAGAGCCAGTCTATGCACAATCTCTGGTTGCGGTGGCCAGTTCAATGTTGTTATTATCCAGGGAGGGCAACCGGATGCGGCCGGAGATATAAGGGCAACGGGCATCAGGATCTGGCCAAATCCTTTGGTTGACAATCGGTTACATATCCAGATTCCTGAAGAGATGGGCCGGTGCAGCATATCTGTTACTGATATTACAGGCTCTTTGTCCTTACTGAAAAATATCTCCCCGGTCGATAACACCATTGATCTGGCATTGAAGCATGGAGTTTATTTTTTGAAAATAGGTAATTCAGGCTCATGCTACGTAACAAAAATAGTAATTATGTAAGGGTGCATTAATAGTTTTCAGAATCCACTGAAAAGCCATAACTTGTATTGATCATAAACATAGTAATCATTACCTGCCGAAATGAAGAAATCTTGTTTTCTATTGCCTTTCGTAAGTCTGTTTGCTGCGGTGTCTTCATTTGCCCAGGATCCACAACCCGTTCGGACTGAAGCATTCACTCCCTATGCCTATAAATATTCCATAGAGGATTTATACAGGAAGTTTTCAGAACCCATGATAAAGATGGCCAGGGAAGATATCGGGGAGCTGAATGCTGTGAATGCAAAGGGTAAATTCAAGCCCGATCTTAAATCATTAGACCAGCATGAAGCGCCTGAATGGTACCGCGATGCCAAGCTGGGCATATTTTTCGACTGGGGATTGTATTCTGTTGGCGGGCATGCTCAGAAAGGATGGAGCAGGGCAAGATACCCCGATTGGTATCTTTTCAAGATGTACCATGACGAAAAGGAATACCATGCCGAAACATGGGGTGAAGATTTTCACCGGGATGACTTTATTCCCCTTTTTACAGCTTCAAATTTTAATGCAGAGAAAATTGTTTCACTTGTAAAGGAAAGCGGAGCCAGGTATTTTGTCCCGTTCAGCAAGCACCACGACGGATTCTGTTTGTGGGATTCTAAATACACCCAACGGGATGTGGTTGATCAGTTTCCGGGAAGGGACCTGACTGCCGAGTTGGTTACCGCTTGTGAAAAGCACGGATTATATCATGGTTTTTACTATTCGGTGGAGGATTATGAGTACCCGATGATAAAGGATGACGGGGAAATATGTATCAGGATGTGGTCGGATGGTATGGCTCCTGATAATGCGGGACTTGCATCCATGGAAAATGAGATCTGCGAGGAGTTTCTGCCTGAACTTCACAATCGCATGCTGACAGGGAAAATACCTGTTCACCACTTTATCGATGACTATCTCGTCCCGAAAGCGAAAGATTATATTGATAAATACGATCCCGATATTTTGTGGTTCGACGGGGAATGGCAGCGCCCGGCTGAATATTACAAAACACCTGATATTACGGCTTATTTTTATAACCGGGCGGAAGGGCGGAAAGAGGTGGCTGCTAATGACAGGTTCGGAAAGGGTACCAGGGAGCACCATGGCGATTTTCATACCAGTGAGACAGATGAGGTGGTTGAGATTCAGGATCATTTATGGGAAGAGAACAGGTCGATGTCGGAATCATACGGATACAATTGGTCCGATTCACTTGGCAATTACGTGTCTGCCGACGAACTGGTTGAGATGCTTGTGAGGATTGTGGCCAAGGGGGGAAATCTGAACCTGATCGTTAATCCCGACGGAACAGGACGGATTCCCGAAATCCAGGTTGGGTTGCTTAAAGAATTGGGAACATGGCTCGGGGTAAACGGTGAGGCAATTTTTGGGACTGTACCGTACGAAGTGGTCAGCGATAATACCCAGCTGGGCCAGCCTGTCTGGTACACTCTCAGCAAGGATCATAAATATGGTTATGCCATTGTAATCGATTGGCCCAAAAGCGAGACTTTTATCTGCAAAGGTGCTAATATGATCTGGGAATCAGAGGTTTATATATTGGGCCATGATGAACCACTGAAATGGGTTGATGTGGGCAGGAGGCAATGGGGTATGTCGGCAAAGATCCCGGAAGAGATGCTGGGTGATCCCTCCAAAAGACCCTGTAAGCATGCCTGGGTACTGAGGTTTGAATATGATTTTGAGAATCAATTCGGGAAATAGTTGCAGGTTACATGTTACAAGTTGCAAGTTGCAAGTTGCAAGTTTTCTTAATTAAAATATTCTAAAATGAAATCTATTAAGCACAATTTGGCAGGTACTGTCATAATTATTTGCACTCTGCTTATCGCATCAAATTATTTATCGGCACAGGTTACAATCCTCGATAATGGCGACCAGGTATCGTGGGATGGGAGCTATTATGATTTTCGTGATTCGGCGGGGGTTAAAATGGTGAAAATGTGGATACCGCCGAATACCGAAACGATAAGAGGTGTATTTATTTCGGGTCATGGGGGGGGCAGTGGCGACAGCCGGAATTTTGCCCGCGATGAAAATGTCCGGGCCTTTGCCATGCGGCTGGGATTTGCCGTTGCCGGGTTGCATAATTTCCCGGGTCGAAGGGTATATTCCGAAGGAGCAGCTGTCTTTTTCCATGCTTTAAATGAATTTGCCAGGCTGGGCCACCATCCTGAAGTTGCCAACCTTCCGTTTGTGATGTACGGAAGTTCAAATGGCGGTTCCGCAACCTATGGATTTGCCAATTATGCACCCGAAAGGGCCATTTGTTTCGTGGCCAATGTATCGGCCGGTGGATCCCCGGAAATCCCTGTTGATGGGGCCTTAAAAGTGCCCGGTGTTTTTATCATGGGGAAGTTTGATGCCCTGATCAGGGAACGCGGCATTACAAGAACAGAGGAAATGATGGCATATGCCAGGCCAAAAGGAGCATTGTGGAGCTGGGCCCTGGAACTTAAGGGTCATGAAGATGGAGCTTCATTTGATATATACATGAAATTAGTTGAGCAGGCTGTGGCTGCCCGGTACCCGAAAAATGGCGATCCTCGCAAAGGGCCTGTAAAACTGGTTGAATTAAAGGAGGAATCAGGATGGCTGGTGGATCAGGGCAGTTGGGGAAGCGGACTGACTTATGTGGATAGTTACAGCGATTATAAAGGAGATAAAGCCAACGCCGGTTGGGTGTTAAACAAGGATATGGCCTTTGTATACAGAGGCCTGGCAACCCATCATAATCCGCTCCAGGTATCCGTAAGGGAGTTTGACCGGACATACAATCCCAACACCGATCCCGGAACCATGTTCAGCCTGGGCGGCCCTGTAGCCAATCCGGAGGAAGAAATTACAATCTCTTGCGATGCCGGAGGCTTTTCAGATTGGGAAACCATTGAGTTTTTTAATGGGGCGGATAAGCTGGGTGAGGCTAATTCGGCTGGAATGGCCAGCATAACGACCAAACTGGATCCCGGTAACCTGGTATATTGCCTGACTGCGCTGGCAACAAATAAAACAGGAGATCAGCGGACCAGTACCCCGATGCACTTTTTCGTGAGGGATCCCTCCCTGAATTGGAGGGTCAAAACTCCGGCTCCGGCGTTTACGGGCACAAAAACCAATGCGGGTTCAAAGAATGCCGGGAAAGGAATGGACGGAACATCAGCAAATCCGGAAGACAGCGTATTGGTTTCCCATGGATTAACGGCCGGTCAGGAAAAAATGTTCTCTTCCAGTGATAACAAATTAGCTGATTTCTGGGACCTTATTAACGAAGATAAAGATATCATAAGGCTTACCGCCAGGAACAATGCAAAGGAGGGAACTTATTTCAATTTTGTATTAACCCATGATTGCAACATGACCGTTAAATCGGCGTATGGCGCAGACGGGATATATCTGCTATTTGTTATTAACGATGACAATGATGTCGCCTGGCCAAACCAGCTTGTGGGTACAGAAAATGAACAGTTCTATCTTGAATTTGATGCTGTTGATGTGTTAACAGACAGCCGGTCGGTTGAAGAGATAAGCAAACCTGAAAACCTGGATATGTTCTTTCAGCGTGTATTTGGCTTAACGGTTACCACCAGGCAATACCAGGTCGCATGTGGGACCCCGGCAGAAAGGCCAACCGGTTTTCTGCGGTCAAAACCGGACCCCTGGGACATGGATGGCACCTTCTGCACGTTCAAAGATGCTGAAAGTCAGTTTGGGATTGAGATCGAAAACATAAAGACAGACTATTTTTACAAAGCCCAGGAATGGTTTATACCCTGGGGTGAATATGGTGCCGGATTGAAAGGAGAACCGGATGCCGGAACCAGGATGGGTTTTGCGGCCGGTTTTAACGACCGGGATGAGGGAGAACATTTTCCTCCAGGCAAAACATCCAGCGGCGGATCGGTACATGCATCCAATGGTATTCGCTGGATTGGCAAGACTGATCCCTGGGGTGCAGGTCCCATATATGCAAAACCTCCTTATGCATGGGGTGAAATTGAACTGGGGCCTATGTTGAAATAATTACGGGGCTTGGGTTTATGATCTACGAGAAACATACATATACACACCGGCCGACAAGGTATATCTGTAATTCGATAAAACTCCCAATGAAAAAATAAATGTAAATTTACATATACACAATCGTTGTAGCGCATTAAAATAAAAACTAAAGCAAATTATATTATTATGCTTTGTAAATTTACCAGGTAAGCAACAGAATCATGATTCTTCTAAACTTTAAATACAACTTAAATTAATTATCAATTAAAAACGGAGGTCAAAATGAAAAAACTAAAATTCCATTTTCCAGTTGCTCTTATTGTTTTGTTATTAATTACTGCTTTCAGTTGTTCTCAACAAAACAAAAAAGCTGATGTTGAAGCCGATAAGGCTGCCATCAAAGAGGTTCTAAACCATTATGCAATTGCCGTAAACAGCGGAAATTTCGATTTGTGGATATCCCTCTGGGCTGATAACGGAGTTCAATTGCCCCCTGGTGCCCCATCAAGAACAGGTATTGCACAAATTACTGAGGGAATGAAGCCCGCATTCGATCAGATGATATTGGATATTAAGATTACCAGTGTGGAAGAAGTTAGGGTTTTTGGAGATATGGGACTTACCAGGTGTAGTTATACTTTAGCTGCGACTCCAAAAGCGGGAGGAGATAAAATTATCCTTGAGCCAGATGGGAAAGCTTTGACACTCTATGAAAGACAGCCTGATGGTACCTGGAAAGTAGCGTACGACTGCTTCAATTCTAATACTCCACCAAATGTTGAGTAAGGAATACAGACACTGTTATAGAACCTAAATATCCCAGAGTTATTTTTAAAGAATTAAGAGAGTTAAATAGTGCCTAAAAGAAAACGCCTCGTTTTCAATTTTTATTCAAATTATTCTCATTCATCCGAGCTGGATCATTTATTTTCCGGGCTGATTTTGATATTTCGCCCCCGATTTCCATTCCGCAATTGGCGGAGTTCTAAAATATACCCATAAAATCAGCTTTCCGGACATACCAATCCCTCTTTGAATAAGTCGTTTAATCTATGTTCAGCGGTGGTTAAGCCGCTATACTTAGCTCATATTCAACAGATTGCGTAGACTGTCGTTGTATCTCGATCAACTTCTGTCCAATCCTCCGCAGATTATATGCTGCGA
Source organism: Bacteroidales bacterium (assembly GCA_016783865.1). Next base: position 9,990 of record JADHVS010000017.1, on the reverse strand, counting down.
CTGCCAGTCCGATATATCTTTTAAAATGCATATACCCCCTATCCGGACACCGGTCCAGTCCCCTGCACTCCAATTCATTGATGTTTGATTCTACTGCACTGTGTTTATTTCTCAGCAGTTTAAAACTCCTATGGCCCTCCTCGGCTTGCTCCAGTTTATTGCACTTTCCCTTCTTGGGCATGACTACTTTTTCAACATGCTCTTCTAACATGGCCTTGTTTCCCCTGTGCCAGAAGCCTTTATCAAAACTCCAGCTTCTTATCCGGTATAATCCGATTAGACTTTCTGCTATGGGTTTTACCATTTCGGAATCGGACTGGTTTTCCATTATCCGGTAATCCACTATCAGGTTATACTGATCCGTGGTTATGGCCAGCTTCTTTCCCAGTTCCACATTGGGATTTAATTTCCCCTTGGTGATCCATTCGGTATATTCCTCGAAAATAGAAAATGTCTTTTCATCATGAGGGATTTGCTCTCCCTTGATTAACCTGCGCTCAAGAAGGTCTATGTGTTTATCCAGTAAGCCCATGAAACGGTCTAATTCAAGCATGATCAACAGGTCAGTGATGTCCCTTTTTGGCAATAGATGTTTTGATGCTTCAAGCTTTTCCTGCAATGCCCTTGCTTTGGACATATAATAGAGTACGGCCCGTTTTACCCGCTGCTCTTTGTATTTGCCTCACGATGAGGTGGCTTTACCTACGGCCCTCATTGAGTTTTTCAGCTGTCGGTACCACTCCCCCTTCTTCCTCCATCCAGGAATCTCAGGATACTTCTTCAGGAACTTATCTACCATGTCCAGGCATTTGCGGGCGCTATCCCACAATAGGTTGTAATCTGTCGGAAAGTGCACATTACTCTCTACCACAAAACTATCTGTCTTTAAGCGTAATGCTTCCACCTCTTTTTTTTTAAACACATCATGCCCGAACTCAACAATAACCTGGTTCAGCTCCCGTACTGTCTCGTCATCAAGAAGCGATACATTATCGATGATGTTTTGGTATTCAAGCTCATGTCGCTCATAACCAAAACCTCGTTCAACGCCCATTATTTGTCGGATCAGACCATCATAGTTTGAAATATGATGAAGCTCATCATAGCTGATGTTCTGGCATAACCGTACCTGTGACAATACAAATATCTGCCATAGATCCATGCCAGGTCGACCGGTTCGCTTCTTGCCTGCCACGATCTTTGCTTCCAGTATTTCAAACACTCTTTCGTTCCACTCAGGGATGATGAAAATCTCCTTCAAAGCCGCACACAAGCCAGGAAGTGCACCGCTTCTTTTCTTGGTCGTAATCTTCGTTTCACCGATTGGAATGCTGCCAAGGGTCATCTGTTGCTCGAATCTTTTTCTCATCGTTGAATCTTGTTTAATGGTTTACCAAAAATATTTGAATCTCATTTGCTTAAAACATTGAATATCTGTATTTTCGGTAAAACTACCAAGGAAAAATCCCGGTAGATTCAAACAAGTTTTCAACAATAAGTCACTACATATCAATTAATTAAACGTTTACTTGCAAGCACTAAATAATAACGCGCTACAACATTGTATAAACGTAATGCGGGCTGAAATATTAAAATTGAACATTTTTGCTCCTAATAAACTTTGGTGCAGTCGGACAGCAAATTGCTTCGAAACCTGCACTACGCTTATACTTAACCGTTGTGGCGCATAGGTGCTGACAATCAATCCTTATCGAAAAATTTATCAAAGCAGCTTGATTCCTGTTAACATATTTGTTAACTTTGTTTGATGATTAGAGAAATAAGATTCTATAAAAATTACTTTATTGACTTTTATATATCGCTTGGATCATCAGTTCAAGAAAAGATCGAATATGTCTTCAAAGTGATTATATCTGTTGACAGAATCCCAGAGAAGTTTTTTAAGCATATCGAAGGAACCGATGGGCTTTATGAAATTAGAATTAAAGCAGGAAGTGATATTTATAGAGTTTTTTGCTGCTTTGATGCAGGAAGAATCGTGATACTATTTAATGGATTTCACAAAAAGAGTCAAAAGACACCTAAAAAAGAAATTGAAAGGGCGACTAGACTAAAACAGGAATATTTTAATAAAAAGGGGAACAAATCATGAAAACAATAAAAGATGCCAAAACATTTGATGAACTTTTGGATATTAAATATGGTAAACTGGGAACACCTAACAGAGATGAATTTGAGTCTAGAGCAAAGGCTTTTATTGTTGGTGAGATGATTAAAGATGCAAGAAAAGAAGCTCATTTGACCCAAGAGGAATTAGCAAAAAAAACAGGTACAAAGAAAAGCTATATTTCTCGAGTTGAAAACGGCAAGATAGACATACAGATTTCGACTCTTTTCAAAATATTTGAGGAGGGTTTAGGGAAAAAAATTGGACTAACGTTTTTATAAACCTACGACGCCACAACACTGTAAATTATTAATGGCGGAATAAATGATTAAATTAGAGGGAGTTATAGTTACAAGGTGCTTGGAATACCTAAATGTTAAATGCTTGAATACCTCCACTAATCATTTACTGAACCGTGTAGCCTATTAAAAAAATAAACAAATCTTAAAACCAAATTAATTGGGAGATAAACCTGCCTGTCCGGTAGTCGGGTCTCCGGGACCAATACTGCATAAGATCGGCAAGGATGCGAAATTGGGATTATGAATGGAACGGTATATATTACATTACAATATGTACGGGTGGCCGGGAATGTTTTTTTGGTACCTGGGGGAATAATGAAATAATATTATCCGAATCTGGATGCATTGGTGAACAAATTTGGTTAGAAATTCCAAATCATTTTCATTATGTGAAATTGGAATCATATGTAATAATGCCAAACCATATACATGGGATTTTGGAAATATGTAACCGTAGAATTCGCGATTAATCGCGTCTCTACTATATTGCATCTTAATCCCCTTGCACTGTCTGGACAACGGCATCGAACGCAGGCTTTGGCTGGCAGTGCCGGTCGAACAGCATAGGATAATCAGACCGGCCGGTGATAGGCCAGTAATTGCGCCAGGATTGACCATCATGCACAGCCCAGAATGTGATTCGTCCGAATAGATCCCGATGTTTCCTGAAAAACGAAAATAATTCAGCATAGCGTTTTGCCAAACCTTCCTCAACAACCTCCGGCAGCCTTTCAGCATAGGGATTATACTTTTTTTGTGTTTCAGCGTCAAAAGAGGAAAGGGGAACAACAGTAGAATCAACCGGATAAAATGGAAGAACACCAACATCCAGCTCTGTAATCATCAGTTTTACACCCAAGCTGCTTAAGTCCTTGACGTAAGCTTCAAGTAAATCCATTTTCGGATAGTCCAGAAACCAGTGCCCCTGGATGCCGACACCGTCCACCCGAACACCATTGGACTGCAGATTCCGGATGAGTCGTATGACCCCATCGGTTTTGGGGCCGAACTCAAAATCATACTCATTGTAATAGAGTTCAGCATCCGGATCGGCCTCGTGTGCAAATTCAAACGCCTTTTGTACATAGTCTTCGCCGATAATTTCCAACCATTTGCATTTCCTGAAAGAACCATCCTTCATGATAGCTTCGTTGACAACGTCCCAGCCGTGGATGCGACCCCGGTATCGGCCCATCACGGTGAAAATGTGCTCTTTCATTCGTTCGAGGAGGGCCTCGCGGCTTAGGGGATTGCCCGACTGATCCTGAAACACCCAATCCGGTGTTTGATGAAACCAGACTAAAGTGTGGCCGGTGATGTGAATATTATGCTTTTCGCCGAAGGCGACATAACGGTCCGCCGCGTCAAAATTGTACCGATCCGGTTCCGGATGAACTTCCTCCCATTTCAGGATGTTTTCCGGCGTGATACTATTGAATTGGCTAGCAACAAGGTCCATGGCTTCGGGTTCCTTACCGCAGATCTGATCGACGCTGAGTGCTGCACCGATATAAAAGTAATTTTGAAAGACATCTTTCAATACAGGCTGACCTGTATTACTGGCGTTGACCGGTGGAACTATTTGATCGGATTGTTTCATGAATGTTTTTCCTTCAATCGTTTGTAAACATCTTCCAGAGTCCCATTAAATGGGCCGGGGGTTTCCATTTTGATTGATACCAGAGCAGCTGCAAACTTCAATGACTCTGCAACTTCGTGATCCAATCTGTGCGAGACGTATGCAGCGAAGGTTGTATCACCTCGACCGGTTCTACCTGAGATATTGCTGTTGGAGAATTTCTCATAGTACGTTTTCCCGTTTACCCGAGCCAGCACGCCTTCTGATTGTGTAATCAGAATCTCGGGACAGCCCCATGATTCGATTATGATTGCCGCCTTTTCCAGATCATCCGTGCCGGTCAGAAGGCGGGCTTCCACGACGTCCAGCTTCAGCTTATCCATCATTGCTGCGATCTCTTTTTTATCGGCGACGTCACTGAACTCGTGGTTGTGACTCACTGGATTGATATGGCGGACGAAACTCTGCATGTCGACCGACAGGCTTGCGTAGTTTCTGGACTTCAAACCCTTCATGAGCGCCATGTCGAATTCGGTATCCGATATCCCTGCCAGGTGGACACACGTCGTGTCCAGAGCCGGAACATCATTGATTGATATCAACCCGGCAGATTTGATTAGAGTCATTGTACGTTCATCGACGTTTTCGGACTCGTGCACCACCCTGTTGTACGAAGTCTCTTCGCTCGGAATGAGATAGGTATCGATGCCGATATCTTTCATCGGCTGGAGGATGGACTTGTCTTTCTCGGCCATCTTCACAACAGCGGCAACCTTCTTGCCTACTCTCGCGGCAACCATGGCTCCGCATAAAACGGCACTTCCGGGAGCGACATGCGGTTTTCCAACAAATGGAATAATCTCGTCATAGCACATGTGCCCTACAAATACGATGTCATATTTATTGCTCATATTAATGGTCATATTAATTGGTTCCTTTTTTGATTGTGTCTTGAAGTGTATGATTCCTTATCCTTCATGCAGGTCTATTAATCATCTTCCGGACCACTCAGCAACCAGGGATAGAAAGGCATCAAGTCTTTTGGTTCAATAGTTTTGGTCTTATTTTTAGCCTGTAAATCCTTGATGTGATTCATCACCAGATGGGTCCAGACAGCGCCGGGTCTGGGATATGCTGCAACAATGTAATGTGGACCGGCTTCTGTTTCACCGGCTTCTAGTTCCAGCTCTGCCCGAAGGTTGTCTGGAGTCGTCATAGTATTTGCGTAATCGAAAACCACACGATCCATATGTTTGTAAACCTCTTTACTTTCCTCAACCATACCATAATAGTCTAATAACTGGGCGAAGACATAATTGGAAGTGGTATAGACATCCTGTCCTTGTTCCGATTCAACAGCTTCACCATCCTTCGTTTTACACATAGCCCAGCCCATGAATGCACGATTTGTGTTATAAATGGTTTTGAGAATCTTTTTAACACGTTCTTCCGGAATTGAGGGAGTTTCTCCGATGGCGGTTAAGTACCACAAAGCGTCAAGCTGATTGGTCCAAACATCCGTATTTGTATTTCCGGATTCAGGATCAAAGCAGGTAACATAATACTCCAGTTTTTCACCCTTCTTGTTCTGATCTTCCCGCCACAATTGCTCAAAACTGCTCCAGGCCTTGTCATACACTTTCTGGATATGTTCCTCATCTTCCTTTTCGCCGAGCATTTGCGCCATTTTGATCAGCGCCTGGCAGCCACCCAGGAATTGCGTTGCATCATAAGCATCTGCTCCGAAAAGAACCAGGTTATCAAAGGTGTTCTTTACATCGTCCGGATGGCCTTCAGGAATTCCGTCGTCATCAAAATCGAGTTTCAGCAGAGATTCCAGGCCGAACTTAAGAGTTCCCCAATTCGACTTAAGAAATTCCATATCACCAGTAAATTTTACATTACGCAATACACGCATCATTAGTTTGGGATATAAATCAACCCAGTAATTATTATTGTACCAGGCATAATCACTGACGTTTCGCAGTGGATGTCCTTTTGGCATAGCGCCGACATCGTGGGCTACGCTCCCCTTGGTTTTAAAATCATCACGGATTTGTGTAAGAGAGGTATCCTCATATTCTTCAGGATTTTCTTCAAAATGCATGCGGGCTTCAACAAATGATGCATGATAGTGATACCAGCGTGGCGTAGGATCCACGGCCTGAATTGAATTAATAAATGCCTGACATAGATCTTTTTCCACTTTTGGGAAAAGCATTAACAGTACCATTGAATACCAATCCACATCGGAAGGATCGATGTAAGCGTAATCAAAACATTCCAGAAAACGGGCTCGCTCGCCGTTTTCATCATCGATCCAGACACAGGAGTTGGACAGCGGAAAATGGAGTTCATTCAGCATCAGCCTTGTGAGACGTAACGCTCCTTCACTGTCATTCTGATAAGAAGGACTGGAGGAAATTAAATCAAAGATCCGTTCCTGGATTGTTAATGTACGATCCCACCATTGCGGGTAACTTTCCAGAGCAGTCTTTACCAGATCCAGAGTACGTGTTTCCGCGTTTGCAAAGTTTTTGACGTATTTTCGCTCGAATGTTGTTCCGTCAATATAATCCTGCACTGGAAAGTCAAGAACCACAGCTACTGGAACAGTCTTGGATTCATTCGGTTTCAAAGTAAAAGTCAAACTAATAGCCGCTCCATAATCGCTTCGAATAACTGGTTCCCGTTTTTCATAAAAGCTGCCATCTTCAATTAAAAGAAGATCACCTGAGTATTTATTGAGACAGAAATAGGGTTGCGTATCCACTGCAACACCGGGAACATCTGCGACTGCAATAGCCATTCTGTTTTGAGTATCAGTACTTCCCATAATTACGCCCCGAATACCTTCCAACTGGAACTCTTCTTGCTTCTGTCCGTTGACCGCTGCAGAACATACAAAAACGCTGTCCTGATCAGTGGGTTTAAGTTCTTTTTCCTGAAGATTGACCAGGGATGGCCTTGGCACTACGAGTGAGATTTCCTGTACTTCATTGGTTGTGTTTTCCACCACGAATTCCTCAACACCGAGTGGCATTAGTGTCTGTTCTCCACCGGAGAGTAAGGGCGAAATCAATCTTCTAACAACTTTTACTTCGTCCAGTTTATATGCTATTTCCAAAGACGGCGTCGCGATGGTCATTTCAATATTTTCTTCAGCGATGGGCTCAGGGTAGTAGTTTTTTAACGCTGGAATATCATCAGGAAGTTCAGTTTCACCTGGAAGTTTCTGCGTTAGCATAGTGCAGGTATCGTCAATACGAATATATGGCGCTGAGCCAAACTGAACCGCTTTCTGATTCAGCATGATAAGACGACCGGCGTCGTTCAGTCGATTATATAGACCGTAAGGGGAAATTCCGATTGAACAGGTCGGCGCTCCTTGCAGAGCTACGGTATGCGGAAACTGCAAACATTTGGACATGCCCTGAAAATGCACCACCATTTTGTTTTTTTCGTAAATTTCGGTTATTTGAGGTCCTGATATGGTATAGACATCGTGAATATCAAATGGATTGGATTTAGACATTTTTTTTTCGCTTATTGATTTTGACAAGGCTGGTTCCAATCGGTTCCAGCATTCTAATTAAAATCCGAGCGCCAGTAAGAAAAATCAAAACCATAGCTGACGCTCAGAATATTTGTTAATTCATATTGTATGATAAGGTGGCTATATTAGCATTTTCCTTGCCATACATTGACTTTTTTCTTCTCTTTTGCCTTTTTTGGTGCAGCATCAGGCTCTTCAGGAAGATCTTTTTCAGCGCTCAAATCAATAGGCATCTTTGTCGTCGGATGGGGTTTAACCGTACCGAACAGCAGATCCGCAGAAACCCTGATCGAATCTGGAGTGCCGGAGAAATTACAAACCACGGCATCGGCTGCTGTGGTCGTGCCCTTACGATATGGGAAGTTAGTAACGACAACTACATCATGACCGGCGGCTTTCAACGCTTTGACAAGGTGTGTGTTATTACCTCTCTTTTCAATACGCGCATAGTAGTTGGTCATAACAACCAGATCTGCTTCTTTAGCCAGATTCAAAGCTTCTTCGACTTCATCTTCTTCGGCATAAAAACCAGTATCATCCAGAATCAGATTGGTAGAATGTTTTGTCATCTGTTCACAGAACATATGGGCATGACTGTAAAGATCCTTTCCAAGAAACTCGTATGGGATGGTTTGCTCAATCACAAGGATTTTCTTGTCTTTTCTTAATGGTAGCAGTTTTTTGTCATCGCGAACAACCAGCAATGCTTTGTGAGCTACTTCCCTTGAGAAGTCGATGTTTTCTTTACTTCTAACAATGGCTGTGGTTTCCTTCGGATCCATTTTACCTGCTTTTTCAAATAGACCCTGGTCATACTTTCTGTTGAGCAAACGACGTACTGCATCGTCCACATGTTCTTCAGAAAGCTCGCCGTTTTCAACAGCCTGTTTAATACCAAATAAGCACTGTGTACGGGATTCATCGTCCGCCTTAAGCAGAATGGTGTCCACACCGGCTTTAATCGCCATAGCGCATGCTTGCGGAAGTGGCCATTTTTTCAGGATCGCGGCCATACCGATCGCATCGGAAACAATTATACCATCAAATCCCATTTCGCCTCTCAGAAGATCAGTGAGGATCTTTTTCGAAAGGGTAGCCGGATATTCTTCATCATAGGCCGGGAAAATGGTATGTGCTGTCATAAGTGCCGATGCACCTGCGTCCACACCCGCCTGGAAAGCTTTTAACTCCACATCCTGCATCCGTTTGCGATCACCACGGCAAACATCGAGTACATCATGGGCATCAGTCGCAGAATCACCACGACCTGCAAAGTGCTTGATGGTTGCTGTGATGCCTGCATCCTCATAACCACGAACAGTTGCATCGATGAATCTTGCACAAACATCAGGATCATCACCAAATGAACGAACACCAATCTCAGGATTCAAAGGATTAATGTTCACATCGCAGACCGGATGATAAAACTGGGTTACACCCATAGAAGCCATTTGACGGCCCATCAGATTTGCAATTTTATAGGCGAGATCCACATCGCCAATTGCTGTGATACCCATTGGAGGAGGAAACTGCAGAACACGGCCGGCGGAATAGTCGTTCTTAAAATCGCCTTCCATATCAATCGTAATGTGAAGCGGAATTCCCGAATCCCGGTTCATCGCGATTTCCTGAAGTTTGTTGAGCGCTTCAGTCAGCTCTTCAGGCGTCACGCTCACGCCGAAGGCACGGGAGTCGAAATAGGTATGTGCGATGTCGAAATAATCATCCGGCTCCTTGAAGTTGGGATCGATCTGTGAACGTCCCCAATATAGATTTTTACATGTTTCCAATGCGTACGGTTCAAGACAGAGGCCGCCTGCGTGTAGTTTGGTAACCTGTTCGATCCCAGAGGGTGTCAGAATGGCTCCACGCCATGTAAATGTGAGTAGCTGGCCGCATTTCTCCAGCAGGCTCATTTTCGCGATTTTCGCTGCAACAAAATCATCTCTTTCTTTTGACATTGTGTATCTCCTTAAAATTTATTGTTTTGTATTTTTCGTGACAATTACGGTCGTCGGATGCGATCCGGAGTCTCACATCACAACATGAGCCGTGAATTTAAGTTATATTCATTTATTTGCAATGATTTTTTCAATAATATGAATGAATAACAGGCTACAACATTGTATAAAAGCCATTAAAACGGCTTTTATACCGAACCGGTTCAGGCACATTCAGCTAAAGCTGAACTTTTGTCTGCGAAACTTCGTTTCACTGCATCCAAAAGAAATGTGCCTGAACGGGGCGCTAAACCAAATTGCTTCGTAACTTTATTGAAATAATTAGCTTTAGCTGGATATCGAATCAAAACGTGCCCGAACAACATGCTAAACGCAATTTGGTTCCGCCCTTGCGGGCTTTACAGTCTGCTCGAGCAAGCTCGGCAGCCTTCGCCCTTAGTGCGGAACTCCGTTTAGCGCCCCGT
>JADHVS010000016.1 GCA_016783865.1 Bacteroidales bacterium | reverse complement strand
TGAAGGAAATTATCGATGTGGTAAGGATATTTACTAAAGAAATGACCATTGATGATTTGAAAAAGATCCGCAACCTCTACCTCGAAGAATTAAAGAAGTATTAAAAATCAGACCAGATAATCTGTTTTCTACTGTTTTTTAACCTGGTTCGAGTCGACCAGTTTATAAAGTCTGTCTGAACGCCTTATCACCTCTTCCACCCGGATTGAGAAATGTTCCCCTTTTTTGGTTCGTTGTACCTGTTTGTCGTCAACCCTGATTTCCGTGACCGGCATCTGAATTACTCCTGTTGTTGGTCCTGTAATTAAAATCTCATCCCCGGTATTAAGAGATCCGGTTTCCATTAGGAATTCAGCAACCTGGATACGATCGAAATAATTCATCCCTTTGCCCAGGTAGATTTTGCGCTTTGTCGCAGCCGAACCATAAACCTGGCTCCATTCTCCCATTGTCTGGCCCAGGTAGTATCCATCCCAAAAACCCCTGTTAAATACTGAGGAGAGCCTTTCTGTCCAGTGATTTATTTTATCTTTATTAATCGCTTTGTTTAAATAAGCCTCAATAGCCTCAGCATAACAAGATGTTACAGTCTTAACATATTCAGGTGAACGTGCTCTTCCTTCGATTTTCAGTACCCTCACACCTGCATCGAGAATCTGATCCAGGAAGGAGATGGTGCAAAGGTCTTTGGGAGACATGATGAATTCATTTTCAATTTCAAGCTCCTTATCTGTCTCCTTTTCCGTAACAAGATATGATCTCCTGCATGCCTGCAGGCATTCCCCCCTGTTTGCTGACTTGTTATACTGGTGCAGGCTCATATAGCATTTCCCGGAAATGGCCATACAAAGGGCTCCGTGAATAAATAACTCTATTCTAATCAGCTCCCCTGAAGGTCCGGTGATGAATTGTTCCTTAACCTGACTTGCGATATCTGTAATCTGGCTGAGTGATAATTCCCTTGCCAGCACAACCACGTCGGCAAACGGGGAATAGAATTTCAATGATTCGATATTACTGATGTTCAGCTGAGTTGAAAGATGGACTTCGAGGTTTTTCTCACGGGCTGCTGAGATGACAGACTGATCAGAAGCAATAATAGCTGAAATATCAGCATTTTTTGCCCTTGAAATAATCTCTTTTACCTGATTTAATTCATTCCCGTAAATAATAGTATTAAGTGTCAGGTAGGTATTTACACCACTGTCCTTTGCTATATCAACAATTCTCTCAAGATCTCCGACAGTAAAATTGAATGATGACCGGGCGCGCATATTCAACTTCTCTACACCGAAATATACAGCGTCAGCACCACCCTGGATAGCTGCCACAAGAGATTCATAAGATCCGGCCGGAACCATTAATTCTATGTCTTTGCGCTCCATAACTCATTAATTGGCGATATAAAAATAGGGCCTTGATCCTGGCCGGACAAACGAAGGATATCAGTTCATCGTTTTGAGCACCATCCTTATGATAGTGCCCTTTTGGGGATCGGACTGATGAACAAATATTTTTCCATCGTGATAGGATTCAATAATTCTTTTAGCCAGGGAGAGACCCAGTCCCCAACCTCGTTTTTTTGTTGTATATCCGGGCTTGAAAATGGTTTTTTGTTTCGATTTCGGGATGCCTTTACCGGTATCATGTACATCGAGGAACAGGTTATTTGCATTTTCCTTAATAGAAAGTGTTATGGTTCCCTTCCCTTCAGTAGCATCTATAGCGTTCTTGCAAATGTTCTCAATCACCCATTCAAATAACGACAAATTAACTGGCACCCGTATCAAATCCTGATCTTGAGTGAAAACAAAAGTTATCTGATCTGATGTTCTTGTTTTAAGATATCTAACTGAATTATTCAGAATTTCAACAATATTCTCATTTTTCAATATAGGTTTGGAGCCAATCTTTGAAAAACGCTCTGTTATTATTTCCAATCTGTTCACATCGTTTTCCAGCTCAGTAATTAATTCATTATCAGGCTGTTTTTCTTTCAGTAATTCCACCCATGCCAAAAGAGACGACGTAGGGGTTCCCAATTGATGGGCAGTTTCTTTTGACAACCCCAACCATACTTGATTCTGCTCTGCTTTCCTGGCTGTGCTAAAGGCAAAATAGGCAATAAGAATGAATAACAAGATTATTCCCAATTGCAGGTAGGGATAGTAAGATAATTGACGCAGCAAGTATGAATTTCTATAATAGATATAGTTGACATTGCCTTCACCCAGGTCCATTGGAATGGGCTGGTTTTCACTTTTCATCTTTTCCAGCTGTTTCTTCAGATATTCAGGATTCTTGCTGCGGAGGGAATCGAGGTTTCTCTGCGCATTAATGTTTTCGTTTGCATCAACCCACATGACCGGGATGGTAGTATTATTGGTAAGTACATCCACTAAAAAATCCAGATCCTGGTTATCCAGGCTGATATCGGCCAACCTTCTGGTCGCTTCAGCCCAGAGCTTTACCTTTTTTTGCTCTTCAATGGCCAGGTCACTGACCAATTGATTTGTATACCACAAAGAACTCACGCCGATTAGTACAGCAAAAATAAACAGGAGCAATTTCCATTGTTGTTTTCTATTATAAATATCCATCTTATTTTTTTCTCCTTTTTCTTCTATCAGGTGTTACTTCGGTTGCTTCTTCCTTCTCATCGTCATCGTCCCATTCTATAATAAATGACTGGTCACTTTTTTCTTTGTTAAATGTTGTGTCCGTTGTTTTCTCGTCCTCCTCCCATTCAATTATAAAATCTGGTTTGTTTTTATCCTCTTGCTTCGTAAATTCTGTGGTGTCACCCTTGAACAAACCAAATTCCTCATTCAATATTGTTTTGAGTTCGCTTTTTTCTTCACTCATACGCTCCCTGACCGACTGTATGGCGCTTTTCCGGTCATAGCTAATATCATAGTCATCAGGTGTTCCCTTAATTGAAAGATATAATTTTGTCCGGCCCAGGCCATCATCTTCAACAACCCCAAATTCCTGCTGATCTCTTCTATTGTTCCGGGTTTTGTTTGACAGTATTTCCGACAGGTCGACAACCACTTTATAGTCAAAATTATTATTAAAATGATGAATTCCGGAACCCGAGATGTTAAATGCGGATGAATGAATGTCCATTTTAGGAATGACAACTTCACTGTTCCTGATAAAAATCTGGTTGGATAAGGTTGAAAAAGTAATGTGCTCCAGCTCCTCTACTTCAATAAATTTGGAAAGTCCCAGCATTGGTTCGAAATGAATCAATTCGCCATTTTGAATTTCCACATTAGATTCTGTCAAAATAGATTCATTCACAATTTTTTGTGATTCATCAAACCGGGCATAAAAATCGATTGTGCCAGTAAGTGAGCCCTTCAGATGATGATCCTGAATAAAGGATTGACCAAAATTATTGCATGAATAAAATAAATCCGATATATCGATTTTTTGAACTGTTGATTTTAACCTTAGTTTATAATCGAATGATTCTGTTTGTTCATAAAACCCATCTCCTGAAACCTGTCCTCCCATTGAGGAAAACTGAAAAGAATTCAACAATACTAATCCCGGCCGGTAAACCAACTCTCCTCGAACATTATCGGCATTGAATCTTTTAAATTTCAGTTTATCAAGCCAATACTTTGATTTTATAAACAGATGATCAGGGAAAACACCAGTGGAAATGTAATCATGAGTATTTTCTGTTTCCTCCTGAACAAACAAGCTGTCTAAGATGATCCCGTCGGAATAGATCTCCAGGTCAGCCCAAATGCTGGTATGATCATGGACTATTCTGTCGATGACATTATCCACCCTTCCTGAAACTATTAAATTATTACCTGCAATAGTAGCATGTAGATTATTTAATTTCAGAAACTTATTATATTCAAGAGTGCCGGACAGGTTTTGATATCCAATCTGCTTGTCCCTTAGTTTCAGCTGAACATCTTCCAAAAAAATTGTTCCATCAAAATCCCAGTTTAACAGGTCCTGTTTTTTGATGGCAAATGGATTGTCTTGCTTCCCCTTAATAACCATCTGGGTTTTAACATTGCCACTTAAATATTCAAAAGGATCAGATCCAATTATTTGGAGCAAATGTTCCAGCTGGAAATCCGCTTTTAATGAATAAATAAAGGCAGGATGCTGAAAGTTCAATAATTTGAAAGAGCCGCCGAACCTTGATGAGAGGTATTTGAATGATACATTATCCAATGAAAGCTCAGATGTGGAAGCGTTGTTATCAGGGCCATTTGAGAATAATCCATCCAATCGGATATTATTAAGGTTCAGGTCTTTTTCTGTAATGCAGAGCCAACCCTCATCCAGTTTAAACTGACTTTCTATGGATGGGCGGGAAGATATACCGATGGCTCCGGTTATACTGATAGTTATGTTAATATTACCGGTTAGTCTTACTTTGTTTTTTATATGTGACAATTGACCGGGAAGGTGATCAAGCAGGGAGGCAGCATTAAGATTCTTTCCATCAATGATCAGATCCAGGGATGTTTGAGTAGATTTATTTATGCTCCCTTCGACATTAAATTCCAGATCATCCAGATTTACAAAGCCTCTGGCCAGATTATAAGACCCACTCTGATATAATAACTTTGCCTGGGATTGGATATCTGTGTTTTGCAGATAAATAATGTTGTCAGTGGAAAATAATTCGATTTGACCCAATAATTTTTCTGAAAGCTCATACTCCTCTTTCTGAAAATCACCTTTTAAATTCAATCGTTGAATAATCCCTCTTAATTCCGACTGTTTAGTCAGGTTTATCTGAAGAAAATTAATATCATTAATCCTTACATTTTGCAGGTTAAGAATAAATTTTGAATCCTGGTCCTGTGCCTTTTTCTTCCAGATAACAAAATTACTCTTCCCCGCCGGATCTATAAACAGATTAGCATCCCCTTTACTAATATGTACCTCTCTAACCTCGTATCTGTGGTTGAATAATCCTTTCAGGCTGAATTGAAAGAAAACATCTTTCAGAAACAGGAGGGTGTCAGTATTATGTTCCTGAAATTGTTCGGCATTAAATCCTGCAACAGATGGGATATATACATTTTTAAAATGCACCGACGCATCCGGGAACTTCCGGAACAGGGTCAGGTCAATTTTTTCAACTGATACCGGTGATTCTATGTGTTTATTTAGTTCCTGGATGGCATATTGACCAATTTCTTCTTCATAGAATTTCGATATAACGACTCCTGCGATTAATAATAATCCGATGATGAGAAGAAGTATAAGCGATATGTTCCGGATTGCTTTCAAACTAATCAGATCTAATTTCCCTATTTCAAAAACGCATGACCTATAATAAAAAGTCTAATTGGTCTCCAGGTTTGTATTCCCGGGGTGAATCTCCGTACCTGAAAATCCTGAGATCTTTGTTGCCCAGCAGGTTGATTTCTTTGTTTTCAATTCTGAACATGGTGCCTTCACGTAATCCCGCAACGCTAATATTGCGGTTTGCCTCCAGGAATTCTTCAATGCGCATTTCCCGTGTTTCGCCCGCATGTCCCTCCGGATTAGCATCAAGATAATGTGGATTGATCTGGAATGGAACCAGATTAAATGCTCCAAATGACCGGGGTTGAACGATGGGCATATCATTGGTTGTGCAAATGGTAGGACATACCACATTGGCTCCTGCACTCCAACCAATATAGGGTTTCCCTCCAATCACGGCCTCCCTGATGGCGCCGATTAAATTATTATCGTGTAAAAGCTTTATCAGGTGAAAAGTGTTTCCGCCGCCCGTAACAATCACATCAGTTTGTCTAACTGCCTCCATGGGATTGGAGAAATGATGGATCGACTGAATATCATGTCCGATCTCTTCGAATTTTGCCCTGACTCTTTCTTCGTATGCATCAAAACTTATGGTCACTCCTGCGTAAGGGATAAACAGGCAATTTAGTCTCTCCTCACCAAGAAACTGCTTTATATGAGTAGTTGGATGTTGCAAGTATTCCTCTCCGGCATTTGTGGAATTACTAATCAGTAATAATCTCATTTTAATGAATTTAACTATGTAAATATAAAATTATAATAAAAATTTACAGCAATGGGCAGGGTGAATAGCCGGATATATCAAGGAAATAGCGATTAATCTCAGTGCCAAATCAAATGCGGATAACTGAATACTGATTTTTTTTCAGGTCGATAGTGAGAAGTTTGCCAGAAAGTATATCACCAAAGCCCAACTGGATCTTCAGGCATTCGGCTACCTGTATACTGCCCATCAATCCTGGCAAAACAGCTATAATGCCTGATTTATACGGGATAGTTCTCTCCTTTTTAACATCCTCGTCGGGGTAAACATCCCTGAAAGCCGGCCCCCCCTGATAATTAAATACAGCTAATTCACCATGGAAACCTTTCATTGAACTGTAAATCCACGCCTTTCCTCCTTGTCTGCAGGCATCATCAATGATATAATGGAACGAAAAGCGATTGGTTGTATCAAGGATCAGGTCATACTGGCTGATCAGTTGCTGCACATTATTCTCCTTGATTTCCAGGTTCAGTATCTCGAAATCAATGTTTGGATTCATTTCAGCCAGCCTTTGCCTGGCAATAATCACTTTATGCTTACCAATATCCTTGTCCCCATACAGTAGCTGGCACTGTAGGTTCTTTGCTTCAATTTTATCAAAGTCCACTATCCCGATTTTCCCGATTCCGCTTGCTGCCAGGTATAATAATACCGGTGTGCCAAGACTGCCGGCACCAATAACCAGAACACGGGAAGACTTTAATTTTTCTTGTCCCTCTTGACCAATTTCTGGAAGGGAGAGATGTTTCTCATATCTTTTCAATTCTGCTGATGAGAGAATCGATGAAGCCATGAAGGATAATTTAATATAAAGATATAAAATACCTTCTGACAAAAACAGAAAAGAGGCGCATTTAGCTACCTCTTTCCCTGATTCAAACGACAGTATGCTACCGGAATGACATTATTATCAGCACACAATCATTATCATCTTTAGTTGCTCCATTCTACCAGCTTATCTGAAACTACAGAGTATAAGACCTACATTAATGGGATATACTTCGGGACCGCGATTATCCTGGAATAGCGGCATCATACCATAATTGGCATACAGTTTAATAAATTTATAGCCTGCCCTTACTGTTACTGCATACCTTAATGGATTCAGGTTAAAGTCATCTTTTACCTTATTCCTTTCCTTTGATCCGGAGTAATCATATATAGTTTTGATATTTGAATGCAGCTTAAGCCCTCCAATAACTCCAACTGAGAAAAATCCTTTTTTGCTTTTGCCAAACTGGAATTCAAGCAAAAGTGGAAGTGTTAAATAGGTGGTATTCATTTTTGATTTTGTATAAACTGCACCATCGGGGGGATAGACAGGGCCTATATTGCCTATCGAATCTTTACCGATGGCATTGTTGCCATCGAATGAGTAATTATTCCATTCAAATCCCAATCCTGTGGTCCATCCTATGCTTCGCGACATGGGCAGGCTGTATTGCATAAAATTGATGTTGGCGTTCCATGATTTTCCGGTATTTAAGTCAAGGAAAAGGTTTTCATTATCAGAACCGGCAAATTTAAAATCACTGGTCAGGTAATTATTCAGACCCAGTTCATACCCGGCCCAATGGCCTGTAAACTTGTCTTTCTTTCTCCATCCATGTCTTTCAAAATCGTCCAGGTCAATGATCTCTACATTAGTTCCGTTATCAGTTTCAGTAATGCTGATGCCTTTGTTGCCAATTTTGATTTTCACAGTATCTTGGTTTTCCTTCACATCAACAATAACCTCATCATCAAGCACACGCACGTTGGTTCCATTATCATCGTCTGTTACGGTCACAATATTTTTCTTGCCTACTTTAACCCTGGTGGTATCATTCTCCTGGGTATAAGCTGAAGTAAGAAATGTTGCGGCCATCAAAAGAGTAAAAATCTTTCTCATAACATATAAAATTTAATTCTGTAATTGATTTCAGTTGTAGGACGGACGGGAGTGTAAAAAAGTTACTGGAGTGATCAATCATTTCTTGCCGGGGCAGAAAATCCAAATACGGCAGTCTCGAAAGTAAACCGCTCAACTTCCCCTGTCTGGTTGATTTCCCGTTCAAGAGAAATATCACCATCTGTTATGTTGCTGAGCCCTTCTATTCCATTCATTGCCAGGTTCCAGAAGGTATTGTTTTCCTGACTGTTGTTGTTTTCCCGGTTGAAAATCCTGGAAAATAATCTTTCCCTGGCAAAATCACCGAGTGACATGAATTCTGTATTCACTAATTCTTCCCTGATTACAGATGGTAAGACTATCTCTTCGGATTTTATATTGTTCGGTATAAGCAGATTGTTTGTTGCAAGTAATGGAAGTGACAGATCGGGCCGGTTTTCCGGTACTACTTCCTGGACTGGCTGGCTGACCAATGAAGCCACAAAGGATCCTGAAAAATCCCGTGTTATTAATTGTGCCGGAATAGGATTAACATGAGGTAACCTGATTGTTTCTCTCTGTATGCCCTGTTCCTGCACTGTTATGGGCTGCAGTTCTTCCCTGGCAGGCCTGATAAAAAGAATGAGCAGGATGGCAACGGCTGCTGCAGAAGATATTAGGGTAAATATTCTTGTACGTTTTTGCGTTATTGTTAGTTTCTTCAATGAAGATTTTCCAGAAAATTCTATGGTCTCATCTGGTTTCAGGTAGGTTTTTGAGAATGCTTCAAACGGATATCTGAATGCATCATTATGCTGAATTAATGCTTCCAGTTCTTGTTTTTGCCTTTGATCCAGGTCACCTTCATAATAAGCAATGCTCGCTTCCTCAAAGGAATTGTCAAGTAATTTATCCTGCCCGGACTGGTTTAATTTAAACAATTCACTTTTCCCTGGAAAATCAACAGGTTCGGCAGGAAGTTGCACGTCCTTAATGGCCATTACCTCCTCTTCCAGTTCCGGATGATCTTTAAGGAAGGCCAGGAACAGGGATTCCTGCTCGGCCGGCATATTGCCATCGAGATAATCAAAAACGTGCTCTTCAAAATTTTCTCTGTTAAACATCTTTATTAAATAACTGACTCCATGCTTCCTATATAATTCTTCAAAAACACTCTGCCCCTGTATATATAAACTTTAACCTGGGTCTCACTCAGACCTGTTATTTCACTTATCTCACTATAGGAATATCCCTCATAATCTCTCAGGAGGATAACGGATCTTTGTGCTTCCGGTAATTTTTCAACGGCAGCTGCAAGCAATTCCTGCAGATCGGAATATTGTTCAGTGTGAGCGTGTACAACCGGAGGTTCAGCATCAAATGTATCTTTTCTGCTTTCCTTCCTGATCACATCTATCATGGTGTGGTAAGCGGTGGAAAACAAATACGATTTTACCTTAAGGGCTGCCACTCCGGCAACTTTCATCCATAACTTTTCATAGGTATCCTGTATGATATCCTTCGCCTGTTCTTTATCCTTAATATTCTTTAGAACAAAGCGGTACAATCCATCAGAATACCTCTCCACACTGTTATTATATTCTTCAATAGTCATTCCGGTGATCTAAATCCATTTATGGGACGAACACCCTGTGCTTTTTGTTACAGGTAGTTTTTTATAGTTATATATCTCTCTTATTACCCTCGTCATTTATAACCACTTAGCTCAAAGAAAGACAAAAAACGAATCAATAAGTTCAATTTTTACCAAAATTATTTGAAATTAATTTCAAAATATTTACCTTTGACCAACCGTTCAGTCAAAAAAGAAATTTTTGGCTTTATTTTTTGATTTATTTATGACTGACCGGTCAACCGAAAACAAATGTCTATGTCGCCCAGAACCAAAGAACAATATGAAGAAATCAGGGAAAGTAAAAAGAAATTAATCCTTGATACATCTCTTGAACTTTTCGCAAATGAAGGTTATTATTCGACTTCGATCTCCAAGATAGCCAAAGTAGCCGGCATATCAAAGGGGCTGATTTACAATTACTTTGAGAGCAAGGAAGACATTATAAGAATAATTATCCTACAGGGGATCAAAGACCTGGCTGGTCTTTTTGATTCAAACAAAGATGGCGTTTTAACAAAAGAAGAGATCAGGTACTTCATTGAAGAAATGTTCGAAACGGTTAACCGGGACCAGCATTTCTGGAAATTATATTTCATGATTTTTATGCAACCCCCGGTTTTAAAGCTGGTTGATAAACCATTTTCTGAATTGCTTCACAACAGCATGCATATGCTGATCGAATATTTTAGAAGTCAGGGGCATGAAGATCCTGAATCTGAAGCCATCTTGCTTGGAGCTATTCTGGATGGAATAGGATTTCACTTTGTGATGAACCCCGACGGTTTTCCAATGGATAAAATAAAAGAACGAATCATTAAAATGTACAGTTAATCTCAGCATTATGAAACGAGCATGAAAATTATTATCATAATATATTCAAGCAAGAATGTAAATAATTTTCATCGCGAGTTACATGTGGCCATTGAAAATTAAATATTATCACATGAAACGAACGAAAACAATTCTTGTTATAACAGCAACTTTCCTTATGGCTATTACATCCCCCATTAACGGCCAGGATGCTAAAAGCATTATAAAAAAAGCAGATGAAAAAATGCAGGGGGAAGAATCCAGCTACACTATTATGACCATGAAGATCATCCGTCCCACCTGGGACAGGACGATAACCTTTGAATCCTGGACCAAGGGACGTGATAATTCTCTCGCACTGATTACCTCACCTCCTAAAGAAAAGGGGCAAACCTTCCTCAAGCGGGAAAACGAGATGTGGAACTGGAATCCTACCATTAACAGGTTGATAAAATTGCCTCCCTCAATGATGTCTCAGGGGTGGATGGGATCAGATTTTTCCAATGATGACCTGCTCAAGGAATCGTCAATTGTGGTTGATTACACACATAAGATTATTGGTGATGAAGTGATTGATGACTGGGATTGTTACATCATTGAATTGACTCCCCTTGAAGATGCCGCAGTGGTTTGGGGAAAGATCGTTAAGTGGATTTCCAAAGAAGAATATCTTCAGATGAAAACCGAATATTATGATGAAGATAATTACCTGATCAAAACAGAACTGGCCTACGATGTTCAAACCATGGGCGGCAGGTTGATCCCAACAACATTTGAGCTCATTCCTGAAGACGAGGAGGGAAATAAAACTGTAGTGACGATGGATAAGGTCACTTTTAATGAGCCTATCTCAGATGGGTTTTTTTCTCAGCAGAATATGAAAAAAGTACGATAATTTCTAAATATTTTCAATAGCTATGAAAGACTATTTAAAGCTTGCCTGGCGGAATATCTGGAGAAACAAACGGAGAACAATCATCACCGTAGCTTCAATATTTTTCGCCATGTTTTTTGCCCTGGTCATGCGAGCCCTGCAGGTTGGCAGTTACGGGCACATGACAAACAATATCGTTCAGGCGTTTACCGGTTATATTCAAATTCATAAATATGGCTACTGGGATGACCAAACGCTTGATAATACTTTTGAATACAATGATTCATTTATTCAGGAAATAACCGCCATCGAACAGATAAAAACAGTGATCCCGCGATTGGAATCATTCGCGCTGGCCTCAACCGGAGTACAAACAAAAGGAATTGCCGTTGTGGGTATCGATCCAGAGCTGGAGAAAGGTCTTACCCAGCCCCATAAAAAAATCGTGGAGGGGAAATACCTTGACAAGACCTCAGATGGTGTCCTCATTTCAGGGAGGCTTGCTGAGTTTCTGAACCTGAAATTAGGCGATACCGTTACCTTGCTTAGCGTGGGTTACCATGGTGCAAGTGCTGCCGGGATATTTCCTGTAGTAGGGATCCTTAATATGCCAAATCCTGAACTGGACAGGAGGCTTATCTTCATGAACCTGGCTACTGCCCAGAATTTCTATGGAGCAGAAAACATGCTTACTTCACTGGTTATTAACTTGTATGATTCTGACGATTTGAATAAAACCAAACGGGAATTGGCCAACCTTATCGATCCGATCATCTATGAAACTATGGATTGGAAAGAACTGAATCCCGAGCTTGTCCAGCAAATACAGAGCGACCAGGGAGGAGGTTATATCATGCTCGGTATGTTATACCTTATCGTCGGATTTGGCGTCATGGGTACACTGATAATGATGACCACAGAGAGAAGAAGAGAATTCGGGGTGATGGTCTCAATTGGTATGCAGAAAAAAAGACTGGGGGGCATACTAACAGTTGAAATGATCATGATGGGTATAATTGGCATTATTACCGGCATAGTTGGCAGTTTGCCTGTAATTCTATACCTGGTAAGTCATCCAATTCGCTTTACCGGCGAGACGGCAGAGATATTTGAAAGTTATGGATTTGAACCAATTATGCCGGCAGTTCTTGAATCGGGTTACATGATTGCACAATCCCTGGTAGTATTGCTTATCTTCTCAATTGCCATCATTTACCCTATCATTTCAGTCATTAAAATAAATGAAATCAAAGCATTACGTAATTAATAAATTTCTCTAAATCAAAAAAAATGATCTGGTCAATTTCATGGAAAAACGTATGGCGTAACAAATTGAGAAGCCTGGTTGTTATTGTCGCCTTCTTTTTTGGGATTTTCGGTGGCATATATGTGGTCGCGGTAATGATCGGGATGATTGATCAAAGGGTTAAAACAGCCATCGGAAATGAAGTCTCTCATATTCAAATCCATCATCCGGGCTTCCTTGAGAATAATGAACTAAAGTATACCATTCAAAATCAGGCAGGTTTTGTTGATTCCCTCGAATCACTCCCTGAAGTTGTTGGGGTCAGTTCACGCATAAAAATCATGGGGATGGCAAATACATCAGGTAACGCTTCCGGCATCATGATTACAGGTATTTATCCTGATAAAGAAAAAGAAGTGACCGATATTGCTAAAATCATCAGTGACCACGCTGGTACATATCTCAATGGAGATGACCGTAAACAGATCGTCATTGGGGAGAAACTGGCAAAAAACCTGAAACTGGTTTATTACCAGCTGAATGAAGAAGATTTCTCGGCGATGAAAGAGAACAAACGGTTAAAAAAATTATCAGTACTTGATACTATTAAAGATATTCGGTTCAGAACTGAACAGGAATTCGATCTTGCTCTTGAAATGCTGCTCGGTGAATCCCAGGCTGACAAACTGGAATACTGGATTAAACAGGAAGCCATAAAATATAAACTTCGGAAAAAGATCGTCATCAGTTTTCAGTCCTATGACGGACACCTGGCCTATGATGCTTTCCGGGTGGCAGGAGTATATAAAACATCTAATACCATGTTTGATGGGATGAATGTTTTTGTACATATGGACGACATTGCTGAAGTGGCGAGCATCCCGGCAAATCAGGTAAATGAAATCGCCATTATGCTCTCAGAAGTGAAATTTGTTGATCAGACAGTTGAAACTATTAATTCAATGCGACCCACATTATCTACACAGGCCTGGGATGAAATCAGACCCGATGTAGGTATGGTAAGTGAGGCGCTGAATTTTTACCTGATGATTTTTATGGTGATCATTTTGCTTGCACTTGGATTTGGTATCGTCAATACCATGCTGATGGCCGTGCTTGAACGCATTAAAGAACTTGGAATGCTAATGGCGATTGGAATGAACAAAAAGCGTGTTTTCTCAATGATCATGCTTGAGACAGTTTTTCTCAGCCTGGTTGGTGCAGTTTTTGGAATGTTCATAACCTGGTTACTGGTCTTATATACCGGCAAAACAGGCCTTGACATGTCAGCTTTTTACGGGGAAGGATTTGAAGTCATGGGATACAGTGCGAAAATATATCCCAAGCTTGGCTTGGGCTCTTTTGTCCAGATAACTGTAATGGTTATCCTGACAGGTATTATAGCTTCTATCTATCCGGCACGAAAAGCCATGAAACTGAATCCGGCAGAAGCACTAAGAATAGATATGTAGTCGGTGAACGGTGAGCAGTGAATGGTGATCAGAGGGCATGGGAAAGGGTTTGGAGTGTAGAAAAAAAACAATAATATGTGTTCAAAAAAAAATAACAGATAAAATCTCATAAAATGAAAGTAATTGACATTAAAAACCTGGAGAAAATCTACAACGAATCTGAGGTAGAAGTTCATGCTGTCAGGGGCGTTGATCTTAGCTTTGAACAAGGTGAGTTTGCTGCCATTGTGGGGCCTTCAGGATCTGGAAAAACGACTCTGTTAAACATGATTGGAGGCCTTGACAAACCCACATCAGGAGAGGTTATTATCAACGATACTAACGTGGGTGAACTTAAGTCGACCAAACTGATTGATTTCAGGCTGAATAACATTGGATTCGTTTTCCAGGCATATAACCTGATACCGGTGTTGACTGCAAAAGAAAATGTTGAGTTCATCATGCATTTGCAGGGCAAACCCAAGGCCGAACGCGACCGCCGGACCAAAGAATTGCTTGAAGCTGTAGGACTAGGCGACCGCCTCAACAGCAGGCCTTCAAAAATGTCAGGTGGACAACAGCAAAGAGTAGCCGTTGCCCGGGCCCTTGCCTCCAAACCAAAGTTTATTCTGGCGGATGAGCCTACTGCCAACCTGGATTCTTCTTCAACTGAAAATCTGCTTGATATCATGGAAAAATTAAACAAGGAGGAAAACATTACCTTCATTTTCTCAACCCATGATGCAAGGGTGGTAAAAAAAGCAAGAAGGGTAATAACTATCGAAGATGGCAAAGTGGTTAGTGATGAAGTAAAAGGTTGATAATCCGGCAGTTATTAAAGTCATGAAATGCTTCAAACAATTACTCTTGTTTCTGTTCTTTCCGGTTTCATTGTTCGCCCAGGACGGACAGAAAAAAATTGAATTAAATGGATACCTTACCGGAATGCAAACGGTTATGTTTGAAGATGTCGATGATGACTGGATCTCCGAAAATTTATTCCATAACAGGCTTAATCTGTTTCTCTATCCCATAAATAATCTTTCCGCCTCAATTCAGGTAAGGAATAGACTGATCTATGGTGAAATGGTTGAATCAGGACCTGAGTATATCGATGCATTAGATAAAGACGATGGTTGGTTAGATCTTTCCTTCAACCTGTTCTCAGGCAAATCATATGCGTTGAACTCAACCATTGACAGGCTCTGGGTTCAGTATACAGCTGGCAATTTTGTTGGAACGGCGGGAAGACAAAGAATTAATTGGGGGCAATCACTAGTCTGGAATCCAAACGATCTGTTCAATGTGTATTCCTATTTTGATGTCGATTATGTGGAACGACCCGGAAGCGATGCCATCCGCCTGCAATATTATCCAGGGTACACCTCAACCATTGAGCTTGCGGCTAAAATTGACAGCTCGAATAAAGTAACCGCCGCAGGATTATTCAGGTTTAATGTGCTGGGCTACGATTTGCAATTAATAGGTGGCCTGCTGAGTGAAGAAGATTATGTAGCCGGAATTGGGTGGTCAGGCAATCTTTGGAATGCCGGTTTCAGGGGAGAGCTTTCCTATTTTCATGATATTGATAATTTCAAAGATACTTCAGGGGTAATTATCGCCTCTGCAGGACTCGACTACACATTCACCAACTCTTTAATACTTCAGTTTGAGTTTTTATATTCAAATAAATCATATATGCCCCCCGGAGGATTTCTTGATTATTATGTCTCCCCAATGAATGTTAAATCCCTGGCTTTTACTGACTACTCATTCTTTGCATCCGCTTCCTATCCTATAACCCCATTATTCCAGGGTAGCATCGCCGGAATGTACTTCCCCGACCTGAAAGGGGCATTTGCCGGTCCCAGTCTATCCTATAACATGCTAGAAAACCTTGATCTCAGCTTCTTTCTCCAGTTATTCTCAGCCGAGCTGGAGGATTCGTTTACCCTGAAAAAGCAGAGACAGAACATTACTCTTGCTTTTTTAAGATTGAAGTGGAATTTTTAAATATATCATAAAACCCGCTTCATCAACCTTCTCCTCTGAATATTTAGTTATTTTGCATGCTAAATCCTTAATTCAATTATTATGAATGAAAAACTGGTAGTGTTATGGACCAGTGGAGACAGAGAAGTTGCACTGAAAATGGCATTCATGTACACGTTCAACGCAAAGAAAATGATCGATCAGGGTGTTAATGTTGAAGCATGTAAAACTTGTGCTGACATGTATGGTGTAAGTCCCATACTGGAAGAGGCAGGAGTTGATGTTAAGTTTACTGGTACCATTTTAACAAATTACATTAAAGAAGGCAGAAAAATTCTCAGCCTCTGACCGCATGATATCACAATGACCATTAAGCAATTCATATTCGTTTTAATCGCCTTTCTCATCCCGCTTTGCCAACTATTTGCTGACCCACCGATTTTTAAGGAGATTGATGATAACAATGTGGCAGCCATTGAATTGTTTCTGCAAACAAATGATATAGACCTGAAATATGGCAAGGACAGTCTGACCTTGCTCACCTATGCCATTTCAAAGTACAACAGGAAAATGGTAAAGTTTCTGCTCGAAGCCGGAGCAGGTCCCAATGTAGCAGACTCTCAGCAAGATACACCATTAATGTATGCTGCAAAAACGGGTCATATGAAAATTATAAAGCTCCTTATGCGCAAAGGTGCCTGGCTTAATTATAAAAATGAAAAATGGTTGACCGCATACGATTTTGCCGTCAGGGCTCATCATCCTGAAGCTTCCAGATACTTAAAATCAAGATATGAAAGAAACTTACCTCCCTTCCGTGATGGTCCTTATGTTTCCTGGAAAAATGATGACCGGATAAATGCCTTTTATATGGTTCACGATTCTGCGCATAATCATTCGAATAAAATAAAAAAACAGTTTAAGATAGAAGAGCTTCCCTTCCTTATGCCTGGATTTGCATATGACACTATCAGCTATTCTCTGAATAAAACTCATACAGCCGGACCATCCCGTTATACTGGTGTTAGTAATTTGTTAATCATTGGTGATATTCATGGTGGATATGACAGCCTTATTCTTTTTCTTATAAACAATGGAGTTGTAGATGATCAATTAAAATGGACATTTGGAATGGGTCATGTTGTTCTTCTTGGTGATATTTTCGACCGCGGCGATAAAGTAACGGAGTCATTATGGTTCATTTATCAATTGGAGCAACAGGCGCTTGAATCGGGAGGAGTAGTTCATTTTATTCTTGGAAACCATGAGGTCATGATCCTGTTAAATGACCACAGGTTTATTACCGATAAATATTATTATTTATGCAAAAAGCTTCAATTATCATATGGTCAGCTCTTTGCCAAAAAAACCGTGCTCGGGAACTGGTTGAGATCCAAAAACAGTATTATCATAATAGATGACAAATTATTTGTTCATGCGGGTATTTCTTCCGAAATTATAGACCTGGATCTAACATTGGAAGAAATGAACGACAGGGTCCGTTATTTCCTTAATTATCCGGAGCGGAACAGAAAATACGGATTGGAAAACAGGGAAATAATAATGGGTATGAAAGGCCCCTTCTGGTACCGTGGATTTATTGAAACGGAGGCTTATTACCCTCGTTTTACAGAGAATGACTTAAACGCTATTCTTGATCATTACAGTGTGTCTTCTGTTTATATCGGTCATTCCAATGTGGATTCTGTCTCAGCCCTTTATAATAATCGTGTTTTTATGCTGGATGTACCCTTTTATAATTATGGTTTCAGCATGCAAGCATTGCTCATTGAAGAGGAGGTAAAATACTTATTATCTACAAGTGGTTTCAGAAAACCATTTTAATAAAAATGGATGAAGTTTCCGAAATTTCATATCCTTGTTCTTATTATCCTGGGGAATAACCTGTTTGCATTAGCCCAGGATGACACAATCAGTCAATCCGAATATACCCCACCACCCCTGTTTGAATCAAACGAACTGCTTGAAGTATTCATTGCTTTTGATATGTCAGCGGTTATCAGAGATATTGAAGATGACAGAAAAAACCATGATGCTTTATTTTCCCACCTTGATGTAAATGGCGATACCATTCATTTGCAAACACTCATCAGAACCCGTGGGAATTTTCGGAGAAATCCCGACAATTGCGATTTTCCTCCCCTCCGAATTGACTTTTCTGGTGCTGCTGTTGAAAATACGCTGTTCGAAAAGCAGGAAAAGCTAAAACTTGTCACACATTGCAATACCAAGAAAAAATACTATGAAAAATACCTGCTAAAGGAGTATATGACCTACCGCCTGTACAATCTTATCTCAGAAAAAAGCTATCGGGTCAGATTGCTTCGTGTGACCTATATTGATTTGAGTGGAAGATTGGAGCCCATTGAGAAATATGGATTTTTTCTTGAAACTGCAGGTAAAATGGCCGCCAGAAATGGATGTGAGGAAGTTGATATAGAAAATGTCAAACAAAAAGACATTCAAAGCGATGCAATGGTAAAATTATCCATGTTCCAATTCATGATAGGCAATACAGATTGGTCTGTTCCCGGGTTACATAATGTCGAACTGATCAGGTCTGCTCCCTATCTACCCCCAATTGCTGTTCCCTATGATTTTGATTGGTGTGGCTTGGTGAATACCAATTATGCCTACCCTGCACCAAATCTGGAAATTCAATCTGTCAGGGAGAGATTATACCGCGGAATATGCAGAACCAACCAGGAATATATTGAAACCATTGAGTTTTTTAAAGAAAAAGAACAAGAAATTTATTCATTTTGGAATAATTTTACTTACCTGGAAGAAAAAGAAAGAAAGTATATTGTCAAGTACATCGAACAATTTTATTTTATCCTGAACAACCCCAGGTTAACTGATTCGGAAATCTATTCAAAGTGTAGAACCGAATAAAGATTTATTTAATAACCCCCGATTTATCTCTGTCTCTTCCATGAAACAGAATAAACCTTCAATAGAAGATCTTCAATCAAGGATTAAACAACTTGAAGAAGAAAATTCCAGGCTTAAAAAGTCAAATGACGAACAACTCGTCAGGCAATCCGATGAACTAAATCAGAAAAACAACGAGTTGCTGAATCATATCAACGAGTTAAAAAAAGCTACTTCAATAATAATTCGAAGTCAGAAGAAACTCAATAAATCCCAGGAGCTTTCAGGTTCAGGAAACTGGTCCTGGAATTTGAAATCAAATGCGATAGAGTGGTCAGACAATGGGCTTGCACTTTTAGGTTACGGTCCGGGAAGTCAGGATATTTCTGCAGATGAGTTTATTAAGATGGTTCACCCTGATGATTGTTCAGAATTTAAAGCGAATCTTCATCATACACTGCAGGAAAGTGAACCTTTTAACCTGGAATTCAGATTAATAAACCCTGATGGAAGACATTGGTACTGCCATGCTGGCGGAGGTATCCTTACCGGGAACAAAGGAGAGCCTAAAACATTTGAGGCACAGTTCCGCGATATCACTGTAAGAAAGCAAAATGAACAGGAATTAATCAAAGCCAAGGAACATGCCGAAGAATCTGATAAATTAAAAACTGCTTTTCTGGCAAATATGTCGCATGAAATCAGGACCCCGATGAATGCCATAATTGGTTTTACTCAATTGTTGGCGGATTCGAACATTGATGAGGAAAAAAGACTCAAATTTATTAAGATCATTAACCACAACAGCCAGTCGCTGATACGTTTAATCGATGATATTATTCATATTGCTCATATTGAGTCGGGACAGGTAACCATTACCCACTCATCTTGCCAGGTTGACGATTTACTCATCGGTCTGCATCAACAATTCTCAGAAACACTGCAAACTATAGGGAAGGGTCAAATAGAACTGGTACTGGATCTGCCGCAAGATCCAGGTCCCTGCCAGACAGATCCACTTCGACTCCGACAAATCCTGTCCAATTTAATTGACAATGCAATAAAATTCACCAACGAGGGATATATTGAAATCGGTTATACAAATCAGGACTCCGGTCATCTTGTATTTTATATCAAAGACACAGGCATAGGTATTCAAAATGAAAAATTATCCCTGATCTTTGATCGATTCCGGCAGCTTGAAGAAGCTTATACCAGATTGTATGGGGGAACCGGACTGGGATTAACCATCACAAAAAGCCTGGTTCAAATGCTTAAAGGAGAAATCTGGGTAGAATCTGCTGTTGGCGAAGGCAGTACTTTTTATTTTACTCTCCCATACAATCCATCAGGTAGCAAAATTCACAGAGAAACTCCCAAAGATGATATAGAAGACCTTTCCCGCCTCAACTGGGAAGGAAAGGTCATTTTAATTGCAGAGGATGAAAATTACAATTACAAAATCATTTATGAATACCTTAAGGATACAGGAGCTTCCCTGATCCATGCTAAGAATGGCAAAGAAGCTATTAAAGTTCTTCAGGATGGAACCAGGATTGACCTTGTGCTTATGGATATCAGAATGCCTGTAATGAATGGATTGATTGCCGCAAAAAAAATCCGGCAGTTAGATGAAAAATTACCTATAATTGCACAAACTGCTTACGCCATGGAAGAAGATAAAAATCTCACTATTGAAGCAGGATTCAGTGATTATTTGCCCAAACCTCTCAGTCGGATTAAATTGTTAAAAACCATTAGTCAGCATTTGTCTGATTGAGTTCAACACAGCCTTATTCACCCCACTTTAATTACAAATTCCTAATGAGAGCAGTTATTCAGCAAGTTTCATCAGCCAGTGTTTCCATAGAAGGACAGGTCAAGTCAAGCATTGATAAAGGTTTGCTAATTCTCATTGGTATTGAAGAGGATGATAATGACAATGATATTAACTGGTTGAGCGGAAAAATTTCCAGATTGCGCATATTCAAAGATGATCAGGGTTTGATGAATTTATCTATTCAGGATGTTCGGGGTGAGGTCTTGGTTATCAGCCAGTTTACGCTGCACGCCAGCACGAAGAAGGGGAACCGACCCTCTTACATCAAGGCAGCCAGGCCAGAAGTGGCTATTCCGCTCTATCAGAAATTCATCGCTCAATTATCAGAGGATACCGGAAACGATGTAAAGACCGGTGAATTTGGAGCGTTTATGGAGGTGGCGCTGGTCAATAACGGGCCTGTAACTATATACATAGATACAAAAAACAAGGAATAATGACCCTCAAAGAAGCACAACAACAAGTAGATCAATGGATCAAATCGACCGGGGTTCAACGAGGCATCATAATAATCCAAAATTATCAGATTAGGATTTGTTCCAGGCTTGTTTACAGACAGATGAACCCACCCAACCTGCAACTTGCAACTTGCAACTTGTAACTATTATTATTTTCCTGACTATCTTTGCGAAGCATAATTTCAATTAATGAGCTCTCATTCCATAAATACCAAAATATTGTCTCATCCTGAATTTGCCGCAATACAGGATACTGTTGTGGTATCGAAGGATACAACTGGTCAGGAGGGTATTCTTCAGGATACTGCATTGTCATCATCCGATTCCATTACTGAAATTAATGGTGTTGTACAATATGGCCAAATTTCTGATAGTGTGGCTGTTATAATTCCAATTACTGCTCCTGTCACGCAGACTCAATCAACAAGCAGGTCATTAACAACCACTGATAATGCACCTGTGCCCGATGCTTCTTTTGATAATACCCGGTATCAGTACAATGGGGAGGACCTGTCTGATGATAATCATTTGCACTTCCTGAAAAAATCTGTGGATCAGTTCTTTTATGTAGAGGATTCCGCCAGATTGGTCTACTCAAACCACCCTCATCAGTCTTATAGTACTGAGACACAAATAGATCAGGTTTCATTATCTGCAATGAAAACAGAGCAATTGATCAAGCCCGACTGGCTTATTGGAATCATCATTGCATGTTTGGTATTATTCGCCTGGCTGAAGCTTTTCTACAACAAATTCATAGACCAGACCTTCATTTCCCTATGGAATTTTCAGCTATCAGAAAACTTTCTGCGTGACCAGAGCATATTCTCAAGAAGAGTATCCATGTTATTGAACCTTAACTTCATCATTACCACCGGATTGTTTTTTTACCTGGTCGCAGTGTTTTTTGAAATGAACCCATGGACACTGGCACCCTTTAACATTTTCCTGGCTTCAACTGGTATTATCACCCTGCTGCTGGCAGCCAGGTATATTATTTCTCATCTATCCGGTGTCATTTTTAATTACCATAAGCTATTTAAGGACTACTTGAGCCAGATTCTGATCATTTATAAGATCGCCGGGATCGTATTAATACCTGTTATTATGGCCATTGCCTATCTGCCTGACAATCTGCGTGTTTATTTGATAATTGCCGGGTTGATATTGCTTGCTGCGGGTGTTTTATTCCGCTTTGTAAAGGGCATTCAGCTAATATTTAATAAAGATGTCTCCAGAGTGTATTTGATTTTATACCTTTGTACTCTTGAATTTTTACCAGCTTTGGTTATATACAAGTTTTTTTCTTCTTTGGTTTAAGTAGGGACAGTTGGAATAGTAGAAACAATTAAAGCAGAACTTCATGAGAATAAAGAAAGTACTTGTTTCACAACCAAATCCTAACAACGGCAAATCTCCTTTCATAGAACTGGCTGATAAAAATAATCTCCAGATAGACTTCAGGCCATTCATCCAGATTGAAGGAATATCAGCGAAAGAATTCAGACAATGCCGTATCGACATCCTCAAGCATTCAGCTATCATATTTACTAGCAAAACAGCTGTGGATCATTTTTTCAGGATTTGCGAAGAGATGCGGGTCACAATACCCGACAATATGAAATACTTTTGTATTTCCGAATCGACGGCCAATTATCTCCAGAAATACATTGTTTACAGGAAAAGAAAGATCTTCTACGGCAATGGCCAGTTAGAGGACATGATGGACCTGGTCATTAAACACAAGGAAGAGAATTTTCTTTTGCCTCTGTCTGACATTCATAAACCAGAAATCCCCGAACTCCTTGAGAAAAACAAGATTTTGTTTTCAAAGGCTATTTTGTACCGGACAGTATGCAGTGATTTATCTGACATTTCGGATCTGAATTACGATGTACTTGTTTTTTTCAGTCCTTCAGGAATTAAATCACTATTTAAGAATTTCCCGCATTTTAAGCAAGAGGAAATTAAAATCGCATCCTTCGGATCTTCCACTGCACAGGCTGTGAAAGACGCCGGATTACGTTTAGACATAGAGGCTCCAAGGCCTGAAGCTCCTTCTATGATTATGGCCCTCGATCAATTCATCAGGAACCATAATAAAACCATTAAGAAGTAATTTAAGGTTATTGAAAAATACCTTTAAAAAAGCCGAACGGCTTAAAAGTTCGAGAGAAATCGGATCACTATTATCTGAAGGTCATTTATTCAAATCCTATCCATTCAAAATTTTCTGGAAAACATTTCCCGGAGCTTCCGGAACATTTCCGGTAAAGGCAGCATTCGTGGTTCCAAAAAAGAAGTTTAAAAGAGCAGTAGACAGGAACCTTATCAAGAGAAGGCTCAAAGAATCCTATAGAATAAATAAACATCAGCTGTACGATCACCTTGCAGAAAACAATATTGGCCTTAAGTTTGTTTTTATTTATATGCCAAATGAAATATATTCGTACGACAAAATATTAAAGGGCATGCAGGATTCACTTTCCACTTTAATAAAACAAGTTAACACGGAATTTAACCGTTGAAATGGATACCATGAAAGATCTAGACAGCCACCAGTTAAGGTTTCACTTGAATAAAATATACCTTCTACTCTTATTTGTGTTTTTAACGTCAGGGCTTAATTCTCAGATTGTTACCGACACTATGTATTTCAACCGGACTTGGGAACAAACAGAAAAAGAAAATGCGAGGTATTACAGGATCATAAAAATGGATATAAGCGGCCAGTTTTTATTTTATGTGACTGATTACTTCCTGTCAGGGCAGGAGCAGATGACCGGTACCTACAGGACTATCAGGCCCGATTTCCGGGAAGGAGCTTTCATTTGGTATTACGAGTATGGTTCCAAACAACAATCGTGTGAATATAAAGACAACTTGCTCCATGGAACATACCTGGAGTGGTTTGAAAACGGACAACTTCAAACACGTCAAAATTTTAATAAAGGACTCCCCGAAGGTCCCCATAAAAAATGGAATAAAAAGGGTATTCTTCAGCTTGACGCTCAATATGATAAGGGAGAGAGGCATGGAAATTTTATTACCTATTATGATAATGGTCAAATGATCAGGAAAGACCTTTATGATCGTGGCCGACTCGTTGAAGGCCAGTGTTTTTCCGTTGAAGGTGATTCCATTGAATATTTTCCATATATGGTACAACCCCAGTTCAAAGGAGGACGGGCCGCCCTTCTCGAATACCTTCATAAAGAATTGAAATACCCGAAACAAGCACTGAAAGAAGAAAAGGAAGATATTGTATTTGTTACTTTTTCCGTCGAAACTACCGGGAAAGTTATAAATTCAAGAATCATCCAGGGCTCCCAGGAAGAATCTTTTAATGCAGAAGCTCTTCGTATCGTCTCGTCGTTTCCAGCCTGGATCCCCGGGAAACTGGATAATAAAGTAAGCCAAATGGACGTGACCTTACCAGTTGAATTTAGAATAAGGTGATCAATTGCTACTCCTTTTCCTTAACATAATATATTCATCTCTTAAGTTTTATAACTTCCAGTCAGGAGCAAATTAAAATATCATATTTGTTTCTTTCCCCGAGTCCTGATTATACATATTTCTTAAATTTGATTTTATCAAATTAAAATCTGTACATCATGATTTCCACTAACTCATTCATCCTGAAACGTTTTCCCTTATTCTTATTGCTTTTAGTCATCATTTTCAGTTGCAAAAAGAAAGCAGAACCCGTCTTTACCATTGATCCTGAATTTACATCCTATGTGTCTGCATTTACTTCAGGTCAGGTATCAATAGAATCCAGCATCATGATCCGGCTGGCGGCCGAATATCCAGAGGAGATTACCGCCAACGAGCCGATTGAGGATAATTTATTCAAATTTCAACCCGGATTGAAAGGATCCACCTATTGGATCGATCAAAGGACTATTGAATTTGTGCCGGAAGTATCCCTTAAATCCGGAACTGTTTACACTGTCAAATTTGATCTGGGTAAAGTTTCTGAGGTCCCTGACCATCTTAAAACATTTGAGTTTCAGTTTCAGACCATTACCCAGACTTTTAGTGTTCAGTTTGAACCACTGAAATCATATTCTTCAAGTGATATGAAATGGCATAGGCTCGGGGGAACCTTATTAACGGCTGATATCATTGATGATGAAGAGATAGAAAAGGTATTGTCAGCAAAACAAGAAAATCAAAAGTTAGGTATTTCATGGATCCATGGATCTGAAGGTACATCCCACCAATTTATCATCGATAGCATCCTCCGTACCGAAGAGGAAGGCTCAGCAGTTGTCTCCTGGGATGGCAGGCCTATCAACGTTGACCTTTCCGGAACTGAAACCATTACTATACCTGCACTTGGGGATTTTTCAATAATGTCAATTTCAGTCGTCCAGCATCCTGAACAATATGTGCGGCTTGTTTTCTCCGACCCACTGCAATCAAACCAGTACCTCGATGGATTGATTCGCCTGGATAATGGAAGCGATTTACAATTCATTATTGAAGAAAATGAAATAAAAGTTTATCCCTCTGTACGTCAGATAGGTAGTCTTAAAGTATATGTTGAAGCAGGTATTAAAAACAGCCAGGGCTATAAGCTTAAAAAGGATAATACATATGATGTAAGTTTTGAGGAAGTGAAACCTGCGGTCAGGTTACTCGGTAATGGCGTTATCCTGCCTAACTCAGATGGTTTGATTTTTCCGTTTGAGGCAGTTAACCTGAAAGCCGTAGAGGTTAGGATCATTCAGATCTATGAAAGCAATATCGGACAGTTTTTACAGATAAACTATCTGGATGGCAATAACCAGCTTAAGCGTGTTGGCAGACTGATCCACAAGAAGACGGTTGAGTTGACATCCGGAGCACCGCTGGACTATGGATCATGGAACACCTATTCTATTGATCTTTCAGAATTGGTCCAGACGCAACCGGGTGCCATTTACAGGGTTGAGTTCAGTTTTAAGCGGAAGCATTCTCTATACCCTTGTGAAGATGCCGGGGAAGCTACAAACAAACTGGAAGAGATGGATGAGGATTATGATAATGTTTTTGAAGATGAATTAAGTTATTGGGATTCGTATGAGTCATACTATAATGATTACGGGGATGAGTATTACTACTATTATGACTGGGAAGAGCGCGAAGATCCCTGCTCGGATTATTATTACGGGAGCCACAGGACCGTGGCCAGAAACATCCTGGCGTCCGACCTGGGAATCATTGCCAAGGGTGGATCAGACAATTCTATGACTTTTGCTGTATGTGATCTGCGCACCACAGAGCCCATAACCGGTATCGAAGTTGAAGTATACAATTATCAGCAGCAACTGCTGGGTACCACTTCCACCAATTCTGACGGACTGGCAACAGTTGACCTTGGAGGAAAACCATTTTACCTGATTGCCAAGAATGGTGATCAGCGCGGATACTTAAGGCTGGATGACGGCTCCTCTCTTTCATTGAGCAAATTTGATGTATCCGGAAGTGTCGTTCAAAAAGGCATCAAAGGATATATTTATGGTGAACGTGGAGTATGGCGCCCCGGCGATACATTGTATCTGACCTTCATGCTTGAAGACAAGAAAAAAAGCCTGCCGGCGAATCACCCGGTCAGCTTCGAATTGATAAATCCGATGGGCCAGGTGATTAGAAAAATGGTGAAAACAACAGGACAAAACGGTTTTTACAGCTTCATTACTGCCACCTCGCCCGATGCTCCAACCGGAAACTGGACAGCCAGGATAAAGGTGGGCGGAACCACATTTACTCAATGGCTTCGTATCGAAACAGTGAAACCTAACAGGATTAAAATCAATCTCGACTTCGGCACAGAAAAACTATCGGTCACAAAACCCGATATCAGGGGATCAATTCAGGCTACCTGGCTACATGGAGCCATTGCCAGAAACCTCAGGGCTCAGATAACGGTAATGCTTAATCAGATAAAAACACAATTTTCAAAGTATGCTGATTATGCTTTCGACGATCCTGCCAGAACTTTCTATTCAGAAGAGCAAACCATCTTTGATTCAAGATTGAATGATGAAGGGACAGCTAACTTTTCAACCGATCTTTCTGTGGGATCTTCTGCACCGGGTATGCTTCAGGCTCATTTCATCACACGTGTATTTGAGGAAAGCGGTGAATTCAGTATCGACAGATACTCCATCCCGTATTCTCCCTATACAAGTTTTGTGGGGATAAAAACACCGAAGGGAGATAAAGCGAAGGGTATGCTGCTTACCGATACGACCCATACCGTTGAGATAATAACTGTTGATCCGGATGGCAACAAAATATCCCGCTCCAATCTCGATTGCAAGGTTTATAAAATCAACTGGAGATGGTGGTGGGATGCCTCATACGACAACCTGGCTTCCTATATCGGAAGCTCCCAGCATTCCGCTTTAGTTAGTGAAAAGGTAAGCACCCGGAACGGAGAAGGGAAATTTACTTTCAGAATAGACTATCCTGAATGGGGAAGATAT
The DNA here is from genome assembly GCA_016783865.1 of Bacteroidales bacterium. The sequence continues at coordinate 12,182 of JADHVS010000016.1, read as the reverse complement.
CTGGTCAGGGTGGTTGATCCGGTTAGCGGCCATGCTACCGGGAAAATCGTTTATATCGACTGGCCGGGCTGGGCAGGAAGGGCACAGAGAGAAAATCCGGGTGGTGCAGCCATGCTTACTTTCAGTGCCGACAAACAAAAGTATATGGTTGGAGAAACTGCTATTTTGTCTATCCCTGCCTCCGGACAGGGCAGGGCGTTGATCAGTATTGAAAATGGTTCACGGGTGGTTGAAGCACACTGGGTTGAGGCAATAGAACCTGAAACCAGGTTTAATCTACCCATCTCCGACCAGATGACACCGAATGTATTTGTTAATGTTACCCTTGTTCAGCCTCATGCACAATCGTTAAATGACCTGCCCATCAGGTTATATGGTGTGATTCCTCTCTCTGTGGAAAATCCCGGGACCAAGCTTGAGCCGGAATTAAAAATGCCGGATGTGCTGGAGCCCGAAGAAGCTGTAACCATCCAGGTTAAAGAGAGAAACGGGATAGAATGTTCCTATACCGTTGCAATTGTTGATGAAGGATTACTGGATCTGACTCGATTTAGAACCCCTGATCCCTGGTCGGTATTCTATGCCAGGGAAGCACTGGGTGTTAAGACATGGGATATCTATGATATGGTACTGGGAGCATACGGTGGAAAGATGGAGAAGATTTTCAGCATTGGTGGTGGCTGGGAAGAAGATGGAGAAGGTGAAGGAGCTCAAAGCAAAGCCAATCGTTTTCCTCCAATGGTTAAGTTCATTGGTCCCTTTACATTGAAAAAGGGTCAGACCAACTCACACACTATTCATATGCCCAGGTATATAGGTTCTGTTAAAACCATGGTGGTGGCTGGTAATCAGGTTGCCTATGGTTGGGCCGATAAAGTAACTCCGGTCAGAAAACCACTCATGGTGCTGGCAACTCTGCCCAGGGTGCTGGGACCTAACGAAGAGGTTAAGTTACCGGTGACGGTCTTTGCCATGGAAGAAAATATGAAAGAGGTGGATGTCACCGTGGAAACTAATAATCTCATTGAGATTGTTGGAGATTCGAAAAGAATCCTGAATTTCAGAGATATCGGAGACAAGATGACCGATTTCGACCTGAAGGCAAAACCAGGATTAGGCATAGGTAAAGTTACCGTCAGGGTCAAAAGCGGATCCCAGACTGCCCAATATGACATTGAGCTGGACATCAGAAATCCAAATCCACCCGTAACTGAATTTATTGATACCATTGTTGAGCCAGGGGAAACCTGGGAGACCTCATTTCGGCTGGCTGGAATGGCAGGAACAAATACCGCCACCCTTGAGGTTTCAAATATGCCTCCTGTTGATTTTGGACGACGGTTAAAATATCTGACGGATTATCCACATGGATGTATTGAACAAACCACCTCAGGTGCTTTCCCTCAACTTTTCCTGGGTGATGTAATGGAGCTTGATGAAAAAACTATCGATAAAACTGAGGAAAATGTTAAGGCTGCTATCCGCAGCCTGAATACATTTATGCTTCCAAGCGGAGGACTAAGTTACTGGCCTGGAGATCAATATGAAAGCGATTGGGGTACATCCTATGCAGGACATTTCATGCTTGAGGCAGAAACTAAGGGTTATAACCTGCCTGTAGACTTTAAAAAGAAATGGGTGCGTTATCAGAAAAAGGCAGCAAAGCAGTGGAGAAAATCAAATGAAAAATATCAGCAGAGTGATTTGATCCAGGCTTACAGGTTATATACCCTGGCGCTGGCCAATTCACCCGATCTCGGCTCTATGAATCGTTTAAAGGAGGAGGAGAATCTTTCTGTACAGGCAACCTGGCGACTGGCCGCAGCTTATGTTCTTGCGGGACAAACAGAGATTGCTTCAAAAATGATTGGGAATGTGACAACGGAGGTTGCTGACTATTCCGGCTTCAATTATACTTATGGTTCAAAGGAAAGAGACTGGGCAATGATCCTCGAAACCCTAACACTGTTGGATCAGAGGGCAAAAGGGATCGATCTCGTACAAAAAATGTCAGAGCAGCTGAGCAGCCAAAGCTGGATGAGTACCCAGACTACTGCTTACTGTTTATTGGCAATTACAAAATTCGCCGGTTCTGATGCCACCTCAAAAGAAATGAAATATGAATTCTCTCTGGAAGCGGGAGGAAAAACAGTTAATGCAGCTACAAAACTGGCCGTAGCCCAGCATAAAATGAATGTCACAAATCAACAAACAGGTCACGTCACGGTAAAAAATAAAGGAAAGGGAATATTGTTTGCCCGCTTAACCATGCAGGGTATTCCTGAGACCGGGGACCAGACTGTCGCCAATAATAACCTGACTTTACAGGTCGAATATACCAATATGGATGGTTATTCAATCGATCCGGTAAACATTATCCAGGGTATCGATTTCCTGGCGCATGTTACCGTATCAAATCCATCGGGTACCGAAAATTACAGGGATATGGCACTTACCCAGATATTCCCTTCCGGATGGGAAATTCACAATACCAGAATGGATGATTTTACCTCCATTCACCAGTCATCCGTCCCAAATTATCAGGATATTCGGGATGACCGGGTATATACCTATTTTCACCTTCCCAGGTATGAAAGAAAAACATTTGTCATCCAACTTAATGCGGCATATGTAGGTAAGTATTACCTTCCGACAGTATACTGCGAAGCCATGTATGATGAAAGAGTCAATGCGAGAAGACCCGGGAAATGGATTGAGGTAGATAAAGATTAGGTTGAAACAGTTAATGTTTCATATTTTCTTGTGATTATCACATTGTTCAGACTGCAATCTCTGTATATACAATGAAAGCTGTAAGGATAAATAAAAGTGCAGTTGTATTTGGTCTGTCGATTCTTTTGTGCCTGATATTCTATTGGCACATTCTTCCGGATTCCTTATTTGATAGTCCAACCAGTACGGTCATTACCGACAGGGAAGGTGACCTGTTAGGGGCTAAAATAGCCGATGACGGACAGTGGAGATTCCCTTATAATCCCGGGGTACCGGAAAAATTTACGCAAAGTGTTCTGCTTTTTGAGGACCAATATTTCTACAAGCACCCGGGAATAAACCCGGTTTCACTATTCAGAGCCTTATATAAAAATATCCGGTCAGGAAGGATTGTGAGCGGAGGCAGTACACTAACCATGCAGGTCATCAGGCTTTCAAGAAAAGGAAAGAGAAGGACTATCCGTGAAAAACTCATTGAAATGGTTTTAGCTGTCAGGCTCGAGACAACATATTCAAAAGATGAGATATTGGCATTATATTCATCCAATGCACCCTTTGGCGGTAATGTGGTTGGATTGGATGCTGCCTCGTGGAGGTATTTTGGTCGTGATCCACAAGATTTATCCTGGGCCGAATCCGCCATGCTGGCCGTCCTTCCTAATTCCCCTGCCCTGATCCACCCGGGAAGAAACAGGGATCATTTACTCGAAAAACGAAACCGCCTGTTGGACAAACTTAACCGGAAAGGCAAAATAGACAGCACAACCTGTGTGCTTTCCAAGCTTGAACCCCTCCCGGAGGAACCTTTACCGTTACCCTCACTTGCCCCTCACGTATTGAGCCAGGTATTTATACATCACAAAGGCGAGAAGCTCAGGACAACGATCGATAAAAACATTCAAACGCGACTGATCCAGATCGTTGAACAGCATCACAATATCCTGAAATATAACGAAATACATAATGCTGCCTGTCTGGTTTTAGAAGTTGAAACAGGAGATGTGCTTGGTTATGTCGGTAATACCAGCAATCCTGGTAAGCCGGAATATAGTCCTGATGTTGATATCATTATGGCCCCGCGCAGCACCGGGAGTATTTTAAAGCCTGTTTTATATACTGCCATGCTACACCATGGCGAGATCCTGCCTGGCACCCTTGTGCCTGATATCCCTACCTATTACACCGGATATACTCCAAAAAACTTCTCCTTTACATATGATGGCGCCGTACCGGCCCGAAGAGCACTCGAGAGATCGCTTAACATCCCTTCAGTAATAATGCTGCAAAAATTTGGTTTGAGCAGATTTTACTATTATCTGAATAAGTTAGGCTTGTCGACCTTAAACCACCCTGCAGAGCACTATGGATTATCCCTGATTCTTGGAGGAGCGGAAGGCACCTTATGGGATATCACTGGTATATTCTGCAGTTTTGCCCGGGTTTTAAATCATTATGAGCAATATGACCAGCAATACATCATGGAAGACTGGCATGGTCCAAACTTGTTTTATCAAGCCTCATCACAGTTTACATCTAACCGCAAGTTAACCTTTCTAACTGAAAGTAACCTTCTGAGTGCTGCTTCAATATGGACAACATTTCAATCATTGATTGAGGTAAACAGGCCAGCAAGGGAATATGGCTGGAAACTGTTTGAATCTTCCAGAAAAGTGGCCTGGAAAACTGGCACCAGTTTTGGTTTCCGGGATGGATGGGCCGTTGGTACCACACCCGAATACACTATTGGTGTTTGGGCAGGGAATGCAGATGGTGAAGGCAGGCCTGGTCTTATAGGTGTTACGACTGCAGCACCTATTTTGTTCGATGTTTTAAATAGCCTTCCCAATACTTCCTGGTTTGAGCCTCCGCTGGATGAACTCCGGCAGGTTTCTGTTTGCAGTCAAAGCGGGCACCTGGCAGGAAGGTTTTGCCCTGATCCTGATACAATCCGGGTTCCTGAAGCCTGCCTGAATTCAATACCATGTCCTTATCACCAGATGGTTCATCTTACACCCGATAAAAAGTTCAGGGTAAACAGCGACTGTGCGGAGCTAACCGGGATGGTTCATGAGCCATGGTTTGTATTGCCTCCTGTTCAGGAGTATTATTATCAATCAAAAAATCCTGACTACCGGGTTTTACCTCCCATGCACCCGGATTGTGTGGTATCTGAGGAAATTGCCGCCATGGACCTGATCTATCCCAAACACAACGCCCGGGTATATATCCCATATGAGATGGATGGCAGCCGTGGTCAGCTGGTTCTTGAGGCGGCCCACAGAAGATCTGATACAAAGATTTACTGGCACCTGGATGACCAGTACCTTGGCATGACACAGCACATCCATCAGATGGGAATCAATCCGGAGCAAGGAGAACACATAATTGTATTGGTCGATGAGCTCGGGAATGTGCTGGAGAAAAAAATTACTGTGATGGGTGAAAAGTGATCTGGGTGTAAATATAGATGCATGCTGTAAATTCTAAAAAAACGTTAAATCTGCTTAACTGGCATAGCTATTGTTATTCATCCTCGGTATTAAGAGTTATCTTTGTTGTTCTTATTTAATCGGCGAATTATGAAAACACGTAAACTAAAGAAAATCATTACAATATCTATTCTGCTGGTAGTTCTTTCCGGCAGTTTTTTGCTGTTCCAGTCTTCATCCAACGATGATTTTAAACTGGTAAAGAACCTGGAGATCTATTATACCCTGTTCAGGGAGCTTAATCATTGGTATGTGGATGATACAGATCCCGAAAAACTTGTAACATCAAGCATTAATGGAATGCTGAAAGAAACAGACCCCTATACCACGTATATACCTGAATCGGACGAGGATGATTTTAAGTTCATGACTACCGGCGAGTATGGTGGAATCGGAGCACTCATCAGAAAAAACGGGGAATATGCTATCATCGCCGAACCCTATAAAAATTTTCCTGCAGCTGTAAACGGATTGATTGCAGGCGATACGATTGTCTCTATCGATGGCAAATTGATGAAAAACCTGGCCATTACGAAAATCAGCGAACATCTTAAGGGAAAACCTGGCACACCTTTAGTAATTCGCGTTAAGAGATATGGAACCCCCGGGGAGATAGAAAAAACAATAACAAGAGAAAAGATTACTGTTCCCAATGTTCCGTATTATGGAATGCTGGAGGATGGCATCGCCTACATCCGGTTAAGCAATTTTACAACCGATGCAGGCAAGGAAGTCAAGAAAGCATTTATTGAGTTGAAAAACAGCAACGATCTTACAGGTGTTATCCTTGACTTAAGAAACAATCCAGGCGGATTATTGATTGAAGCAGTCGACGTTGCCAATATTTTTATAGAAAGCGGACAGGAAATTGTCAGCACAAAAGGCAGGGTGAATCAATGGGATTATACTTATAAAACCAGGTATTCTCCGGTTGATACAGAAATGCCTCTGGCTGTACTGGTTAACCGGATTTCTGCTTCGGCCTCCGAGATTGTGGCTGGCTCTGTTCAGGACCTCGACCGGGGTGTGATCATCGGACAACGAACCTACGGCAAGGGACTGGTACAAACCACCCGAGACCTGGCTTATAACAGTAAATTGAAACTTACCACAGCGAAATATTATATACCCAGCGGACGGTGTATCCAGGCATTGGATTATTCCAACCGTAATGAGGATGGCAGCGTAGGGATTGTTCCCGATTCACTTATTTCTGAATTTACCACGAGCAATGGAAGGAAAGTATATGATGGAGGTGGTATTGGCCCCGATATACAATCTAAAAATGATGATTACAGCCAGTTTACCGTTTCACTGTTTACTCAAAATATGCTTTTCGATTATGCGACCATTTATTCTATTCAGCATGAATCCATTCCAGAGTTGGATCAGTTTATCATCGATGATCATATCTATAATGATTTTAAAAACTTCATCAAATCACGGAATTTTTCCTATACCACACGCAGTGAGGACTCTCTTAATGAGCTGATTAATATTGCGAAAAGAGAAAAGTATTATGACCTGTCGAAGGAAGAATTTGATGCTCTCCAGGAGAAGCTTGCCCACAACAATGATAAAGATTTGAATAATTTCAGGGATGAGATCTCTGAATTGTTAAAGCAGGAAATCGTTTCGAGGTATTATTATCAATGGGGACAGATAAGGTCTTCAATTGACGGAGACAAGGATATAGACAAGGCCATTGAAGTACTAAAGAACAGTGATCAGTATTTAACAACACTTGCTGTTGATCCGGTTATGGCACTGGCCGGATCAAACTAGTGGGCTTCAAGCCAATTGTCCCCGCTACCTGATTCTACAATTAGCGGAACGTCCAGCTCAATTGCATTAATCATTTCATTTTCAGCTATTTCCTTAACTTTTTCAAGTTCCGGTTTATAGACATCGAAAACCAATTCATCATGAACCTGCAGGATCATTTTACTTTGCAGGTTTTGTTCTATCAGTTTTTTGTTGATCCTTATCATTGCAAGCTTGATAATATCTGCAGCGGAACCCTGGATGGGTGCATTTATGGCGTTCCGTTCAGCAAATCCCCTGACGATAGCATTGCGTGAATTTATGTCTTTCAAATGCCGCTTCCTTCCAAGGATGGTTTCCACATATCCTTTCTCACGGGCATTATGTATGCTTTGCTCCATATACTCTTTTACACCCGGGAAGGAGTCGAAATAACCATCAATAAGCTCCTTTGCTTCCTTTCTGCCAATATTCAACCTTTGAGAGAGACCAAATGCTGATATACCATAAATGATCCCAAAATTAGCTGTCTTTGCACTGCTTCTCATTTCCCTTGTCACATCCTGAGGTTTGACATTGTAGATTTTTGAGGCTGTCGACTGATGAATATCTTCATTGTTACGGAAGGCGCTTATCATATCCCGGGAACCACTCATGTGTGCCATAAGCCTGAGCTCGATCTGGCTGTAATCCGCTGAAAACAAGATATAATCTTCAGATGAGGGAATGAATGATTTTCTGATTTCCCTTCCCCTTTCTTCGCGGATGGGAATATTTTGCATGTTGGGATTATTGGAACTTAACCGGCCTGTTGCAGCTACTGCCTGGTTAAATGAGCTATGAAGCTTTCCGGTTTCTTCATTAATCAATTTTGGCAGTGCTTCAACATAAGTTGAAAGTAATTTTGTTAACGACCTGTAATCCAAAATTTTCTGAACAACAGGATGCTTGTTAGTCAATCTCAATAATATATCTTCACTTGTGGACCAGGTATTTGTTTTTGTTTTCTTTACATCGGAACTGATCTTCATCCTGTCAAACAAAATTTCACCCAGCTGTTTCGGAGAGGAAATATTGAACTCATAACCGGTGAGAGTATATATTTCTTGTTGCAATGTTGTTATCTCATCGCGTAACTCAACGGAATACTTTGATAAAGATTCTATATCTAATTTGATTCCTGCCCTTTCCATGTCCGCCAAAACAGGAATTAGCGGAAACTCAACAGTTTCCGCCAGTTCAAGCAATTTTTCCTGCTCCAGTTGAGGCTTAAACAAGGTAAACAATTCCCAGGTCAGATCCGCATCTTCACATGCATAATCAGATACTTTTTCTTCTGACACCTGCCTCATATTGCCTTGTTGGCTACCCTTTTTCCCTATCAGGTCAGTGATTGAAACCGGCCGGTAATTGAGATAATTCTCAGACAGGGCATTCAGGCTGTGTTTCAAATCAGGCTGCAACAGGTAATGGGCAATCATTGTATCGAAAATTTGTCCTTTAACCCCGATATTATAGTTTTTCAGGACCTGAATGTCGTATTTGATGTTCTGGCCTATTTTACCAATTGCCTTATCCTCAAATATTGGAACAAGTGGTTTTAGTTGCTCCATTGCCTTATCTCTATTTTCATCAACCGGAACATAATATGCCTCGGCTGATTTTATGGAAAAGGCAATCCCTACAAGTTCTGCTTTCAACGGATTGATATCAGTTGTTTCTGTATCAAAGCAGAAAGCCCCGGCATTTTTAAGTTTTTCTACCAGTGCATCAATGTCTTTTGGAGACTTGCAAAGATGATACGTGTGCTCGCGGGTATCAATTGTTCCAAATGCTTTCACGGCGGGTGAAAAAGCACCATTGTCTCCCCATAATGTGGGTTGATCGGCAGTACCTGGATGAACCTCTTCCTGGTATCCGGTTAGTATTCTATCCTTTATGGTTCGAAACTCTAATTCATCAAAAAGGGCGCTCAGCTTTTCCTTATCAATTCCACGAAATTCCAGATTGTTTTCATTAAACTCAACTGGCACGTCTAACTTTATGGTAACCAGCTCTTTAGATAAATATATTTGCTCAATATTGTTTTTAATATTCTCTTGCTGCTTACCCTTCAGGTCATCCAGATTCTTTAACAGGTTATCCAGATTCCCATATTCGGAGATCAACTTCTTAGCAGTCTTCTCTCCGATTCCCGGAGCTCCGGGAATATTATCTGAAGTATCACCCCACAGGGCCATCACATCTATAACATTTACCGGATTTTCCACGTGGAACAGTTCCTTAATCTGTTCAGGACCCAAAACCTCGGGTTGGTTGGTGCCTTTCCGTGGTTTATACATGAAAACATTCTCAGAAACTAATTGTGCATAGTCCTTATCGGGTGTCATCATGTACACCTCAAAACCCTTTTTCTCAGCCATTTTTGACAATGTTCCAATTACATCATCAGCTTCGTATCCATTCACTTCAATGACCGGAATATTAAAACCATCTATTATGCTTTTAATATATGGTACCGATTGCTTTATTTCTTCAGGTGTGGTTTCCCGGTTAGCCTTGTATTCTGTATACATTTCATGCCTGAAGGTAGGAGACGGGGGATCAAATACAACGGCAATATGGCTTGGTTTTTCATTCCTCAGGATCTCCTCAAGGGTAACAGTAAATCCGAAAATTGCCGATGTGTTCAGGCCTTTTGAATTCAACATTTGCCGGTTTATAAATGCATAATATGCCCTATAAATCAGAGCATAAGCATCCAGGAGAAATAGCTTTTTATCCTTTTTCACAAGTTTAAATTTTTATAATTATTTGATAATATGTAATTAAAAAATTTAGAACTTGTGCAACCACTCGTTACACTCGTTCTCTCATGATAAATTTAATCATTTCCTTATTTGAATTAATGATTAAATTTATTCATGCTCGTTTCATTTAAAAAATCTTAGGGATTGTCAGATGCAAACCAATCAGCATAGGAAGTGGCGGTCTCCACCAGGCGCAAGCTGAATAATTCTATCTGGTCGGGCAGCTTGTCCCGGATAAGTGCAGCCATATGGGTAACCAGGTTTTCACAGGTTGGCTGATAGTCTACTACATAATATTTGTCGAACATTTGCTCAACACTTTTAATTTCAGGCTTGCCGGCGCGGGAACTTACCACAACAGAATGATCAAAATAATCTACCACATATTTCTTAACTATTGCTTTAAGGTCGGTAAAATCTATGACCATACCAAGCTTTGTATTGTCCTGATTGTCAATGGTCTCACCTATTACTGTAACAAATAATTTATAGGAATGGCCATGAATATTCTTGCAGGGACCATCATAATTCCATAGTGCATGGGCCATTTCAAAATTGAACTCTTTGGTCACTCTGATTCTAGCCATCTCTCAGGTAAGTAAGATAAAACCTCAACCAGGTTCTGGAAGGGTAGTTTATTATTGAACAGGAAAATAATAACCGGAGATACTAAACACAAGCACATTGGCTTATGCATTCAATAATGTTGCTCAGCTTATCGTGTTTCAGAAAATAATATGTATTCTTTCCATCCCGCTGAGAGGCCAGAACCCCTTTGTCTTTCAATATCCCCAGGTGATGAGAAGTAGTGGATTGCTCAATTTTCAGTAACTCATGAATTTCTGTAACCGTTAACTTTCTGCCATCCTCCAAATAGTTCAAAATTGCAATCCTCATTGGATGTGCAATGGCTTTCAACATATTAGCTGCTGATTCAAGCTGATCAGAACTGAGTTTGTCAAATTTCATTTTCTTCCCATTAGTTTTCATTAACTAATACAAATATATAAATATATAATCATAGAAATAATGAGAGTTGTTAATTTGAATTATATTTAAATAGAAAAATCGTTCATCGTTCTTTGTTCAACGTTCCTCGTTTATAAAATTCATAGTTATTAGCTCTAATCTATAATCATGGATAACCAGGAACGAAAAACGATGAACCAGGAACAACTTTTTATTTATACCTTTGTTCAACTAATTTTGCCATATGCCTGGCCTGGATGATATTCGGAAGCCCGTCGCGGAAGAAATGAAAGATTTCGAGAAGCATTTTAGATCTTCCATGAAATCCAATATCCCGTTATTGAACATCATTACCAATTATCTGCTACGACGTAAAGGAAAGCAGATCAGACCGTTGTTTGTTTTCCTGTCTGCCAAAATGCTGGGCGAAGTCAATGATTCCACTTTTCATGCAGCCAGCCTTATTGAATTGCTTCATACCGCTACACTGATCCATGATGATGTTGTTGATGAGAGCTATGAAAGGAGGGGCTTTTTCTCAATAAATGCACTTTGGAAATCTAAGGTTGCCGTACTTCTTGGTGATTATCTTCTGGCCAAGGGTTTGCTCCTGGCCGTTGACAACAAAGAATTTGAGTTGCTCAGCATCACCTCAGAAGCAGTTCGTGAAATGAGCGAGGGAGAGCTACTCCAGATCCAGAAGTCGAGAAAACTAAATATCACTAAAGAAGAATATTTCGAAATAATCCGTAAAAAGACTGCAACGCTTATTGCCGCATGTACGGCCAGCGGTGCAAAATCGGTTGGATGTGATGATGAAACAATCCAGCGGCTTAAAGTTTTTGGAGAAAACATTGGCATGGCATTTCAAATCAAAGACGATCTTTTTGACTATCAAAAGCAAGGTATTATTGGAAAGCCTACCGGTAACGATATAAAGGAAAAAAAGTTCACCCTGCCGCTAATCCATGCCCTGGAAAACTGTTCCTCATCCGAGAAAACCCATATAATTAAAATCATTAAAAAGCATAACAATAATTCAAAAAAAGTCCAGGAGGTAGTTGATTTTGCGGTTAAAAACAATGGATTAAAGTTTTCTGTAGAAAAGATGAATGAGTATCATACAACTGCCCTTGACCTGATTACCCATTTCCCCGAAAATGAATCAAAAAATGCCCTTATTAACCTGGCAAATTTTGTTGTAACCAGAAGCAATTAGCCCTGATAATCAATTGTTTAATCTCTTATTGACTCTCCTCGCAGCAAGCTGCGAGGAAACGAGCTCCTGAGTTCGGCGAAGCCAAACAAACCTGTGAGTTCGGCGAAGCCAAACAAACCTGTGAGTTCGGCGAAGCCAAACAAACCTGTGAGTTCGGCGAAGCCAAACAAACCTGTGAGTTCGGCGAAGCCAAACAAA
>JADHVS010000015.1 GCA_016783865.1 Bacteroidales bacterium | reverse complement strand
ATCTGTTAAATTGGCTGAAAAGTTTAAATAAGTAGCAAAGTATTTATGCAAAGTGGTACTGGAAAGTAGCAGGTATAACAAATTGATTATGAGTATACCTAATGATGCCACTTTGCATAATCTTTTGCTTTCCATAAAAAAAAACCTCCACGGACCACCGGATCTGATATATTTCAATCATTCTGATAAATGAAAGCTCTGTGTCAGTTGTTATAAACACCTTCCATTTGCCATTTTTCCCCTGCCGACTGAAAAACATTTTTATCGGATCTCCTTGATAAACCACCATCGCCTCTTTATAATGCAGTCTCAGCTTTCTACATCTCTTTTCCTTTCCAAGTTTATTACGGATCTGACTATGAGTGAGCCTCTGATCCGAGTAGTTGAACTTGGTTTTTGGTGTTTTGTACATACCTATCAGATGCACGGTCTGCTTCTTTACTCTCCTGACTGCACTAATAAACGCCTAACAAGTAAACCAGCTGTCCATCAGCACATAATCAACCTTAATACCCTGGGATATGGCACGCCAGAACATCTTTATTGCACTCTCTATCTTGGTGCTGTCTGCTTCCCTTGCCCTCTCCCAGGAATGAGTCCCTTTTTCCCGTTTCTTCCGGTACTGTTTCCTGTACTCTTTCTTTTTCAAACCAAACGGCTTGTCAGCATTCTTCCCCTCTTCCCGATGCAGGGAAAAATCCAGAGGAATAAATGAAATCCCATCCCAGTAGCCCATTACTAAAAGCTTATACCCAAGAATACATCGGTTCAATACGTGGTTCCATACCCTCGATACCTTTTCAATATACCTGCCTGTCTTTGGAAGGTCGCTGTCGTCATAGATAAAGCATCTTACTGCACCACTGTCTTGTTCTCCATTGGCAGCAGCCAATTTTATAAACTTTAAACTAAACATCCACAATATCATTCTCCAGCAGATTCCTGGATTATTCTTCAACCGGTAAAATACATCCTTACGGGCCTCCATATGATTGGCCAGAACACTGCTGGTCAAAGAATTTACTGTCTTTAAACCCAGGAAGGGTAAGCAAATCAAACATGAGAAAATCGATTCAAAGCTGTACCCTCGTAGCTTTAGCGGGTTCAGGCTTTTACACAAAGTTGAAAATGAAAAACATTTCAAAGAACTTAAAATAAAATCCGGCTCAAGCCACCTGGGGGTAAAACCGTTTTTTAATTCTGAAATCTTATTGATATCTTTGTTTTGCAGCATGATTATTTGTGTTTGGTTACACTGTTAATATACTCATAGTCAGTATATTAACCTAATTTTCATGCTGTTTTTTATTAACTTATTTTATTGTTTTTCAACACTTTATGTAACTGCGAAACTTCAGTAATTAATTAATAGCTTTGTATATTCTTTCCCATCCTGTTAAAAACCTTTAGATAGACATGAAAAATAAAAAGACGGCTTATATTGTCATACTGGTAGTTTCCGTATTGTTGCTTGTTGTTATTGTGTATTATATCATAAGGTTTTTTATTTATCCATCACTCGAAGAAGGGAAATTTGAAACGGCACGTGTTGAGCGGGGATCAGTGATACTGACCACTCCGGCACAAGGCACCGTAGCTCCTGAAAGTGAGGTGGTTATATTAAGCCCTGCAGCAAGTATCATCCAACGTATCGTCAGGGATGCGGGAAGTCGTGTCAACAGGGGCGATGTGATACTGATCCTTGATCCCAAACCTATCCAGGATGAAATTGAAAGAATTGAAGACCAGCTTCAGGTGAAAAGAAACAACCTGCAGAAAAACAGGTTGAATGCAAGGGAAACAAGGTTGGACCTGTCTTATAACGTGGAGGTTAAAAAGTTAAAAATTGCATCCATCAAATCGCAGCTGGCCGACCAGGAACAGCTCCTCGAAGTGGGTGGTATCTCTCCTGCCCAGTATGATAAGACCAAACAGGAGCTTACCCTGGCAGAGAAGGATCTTGATATGCTGCTTGAAAAAAACTCTATCCGGCTAAAGCAACTAGAGGCAGAAGAAGATGGATTGTTACTTCAAATTGAGATACAGGAAAAAGAGCTGGAAGAGAAGCAGGAAACACTGATTAAGATGGTTGTTCGTGCAGGTTCAGCAGGTATAGTGCTGGCTGTGAACGGGAAAGTAGGTGAAAAGGTGGAAAAAGACCGGTTGCTGTTAAGGTTGTCGAACCTATCTACCTTCAAGATCAATGGATCTATGGATGAAAGGTTTGCCGACCAGATCAAGACCGGAGGCGAGGTTTTTGTCCTGCTTGATAAAACACGGCTGAATGGCAGAATAGGGACCATAAAACCTGTTATTGAAAACAACAGCCTTCAATACGATATATTCCTTAACCAAAGCGATCATCCAAAGCTGATCTCTAATCTTAATGTCAATCTGTTAATTGTTAAAGAAAAAAGAGACAGTGTCCTCCGGATAAAAAACGGACCTGCCTTCAGCCGCGGCAACCAGCATGAAGTATTCAGGTTGGGATCAGAAGAAGCGGTAAGAATTGAACTTACAACCGGTTTAAAAGGTGATGAATATACTGAAATCATTTCAGGTACCCGGGAAGGCGATGAACTTATTATTTCTGAAATATCCGCCTTCAAAAGAAGTAAAGATGTTGAAATCAGGGCAAATTAAATCGGGATCTCTTGCCAGGACAAAGACTCTATCCGCAAATTCCTATATAAATTACATATCCAATGAATTCAATTACCAGAGGATTAATTGTTGGGTCCCTGTTTGGGATGACTATTCAATCCAGTTATAGTCAGAACCTGAATACTATTCAGCTCAGTTTAAAGAACGTTGTAGATCTGGCGATCACTCAGTCTTCTTCAGTTAAGTATGTCCAGAATACAAACGTCAATTATTATTGGCGCTGGCAAAATTTCCAGACGACGTTCAGGCCTCAGTTAACATTAAGAGGTGACCTTCCCAATTATACCCATTCCACTACTCCGGTCACTCAGCCTGATGGGAGCATCCAGTTTAAGCAGGTCTCGAACGCCCAGACATCGGCCAATGTCTCACTCAGTCAATCCATTCCGGTCACCGGGACATCTGTTTATGCAACCACCTCAGTCTACCGGATCCAGGATTTCAATAATAAAACCGTCGAGTTTTCCGGCAGTCCTTTCCTTATTGGATTTGTACAACCCGTTTTTGCCTATAACTGGATGAAGTGGTCGAGAATGACGGAACCATTATTATATGACCAGGCTCAGAAACTGTTTGTTGAATCGATCGAACAGATCTCATTGTATGCCACTGATCGGTTCTTCAGGTACCTGCGTGTTCAAACCCAGTTTAACCTGGCGACAACCAACCTGAAAAACAGTCGTGATAACCTTAAAATAGCTGAAACCAGAAGAGAACTGGGTACTATTTCGGAAAATGATTTCTCACGGATACAGCTTTCAGTACTCAATGCCCAGAAGGCGCTGAATAAGGCAGAGATGGACCTGAAAAATGCCGACTTTAATCTGAAATCATACATTGGTCTGGAACAGGAACAGGAGTTTGAATTGATACCACCGTTGAATATGACCCTGTTTGATATTGATCCCCGGAAGGCCCTTGAAGAAGCAAGGAACAACCGTAAAGAAACACCTGATTTCGAACGCCGTTTGATCGAAGCAGATGCACAACTTACACAGGCAAAGAGAAATACCGGTCTCCATGCCACCATTACAGGCAGCTATGGAATGTCGAATAACGATGAATATTTTGCAGGGATTTATGAACAGGTAGAAAAAGAAAGACAACTCAGGTTATCTCTGAGTATTCCGATCCTGGACTGGGGCCGTTCCGAGTCACAGGTCAAGCTGGCCCAGTCACTGCATGACCTTGTGGTATATGATGTTGAAAAGGACAAAGAAAGGTTTGAACGAGGAGTAATTGTCCAGGTTGAACAGTTTGGGCTACTCCGGGATCAGATAAAAACGGCCGGGGCGGCAGATAAGGTGGCTGAAAATGGATACCTGATCGCACTGAAAAAATTCCAGAACGGGGAGATCAGCATCACCGATCTGAACATCTCGTTACAGGAAAGGGAGGCAGCCAAAAATGATTATATATCAAGTCTGGAAGCTTATTGGGTGGCTTTTTACAATTTGCGCATTCTCACACTGTATGATTTTGAGATGCAGCAGAAGATCGATTATGTTAATCCAATGCTATCCGGTGAACAGTGATCGGTGATCGGTGATCGGAGGGTGAGGGAATTGGGAGTTAGGTGTGGATCATAGAATCAAACTAAAATGTTATTTTTACAGCCCTACTGTCTACTGTCTACTGTCTACTATTTTCCCCCTACCCACACCCCTTCTGACTTCTGAATCCTGACTTCTGAATTCTTTACATATGAAACATCTGATCTTTGCTTTTACCTTTGCAGCTATGTTTATCAACACCAATGCCCAGGATCCGCTGGTGATGGAGAAAAGCCTGAAGCTTTCTAATGGTTCGAAGCTATTGTACACCCTTTCACTCCCGGCAGGACTAAAAAAGAAACAACCTGTTCCCCTTATTATTGCCCTGCATTGGGGATGGGACCAGAGTCAGCCCCTTCCAGATTATTATGGTAAGGCCTTCATGGATGGTCTGATATTACCTGCCTTTGAAAATACCGGAGCTATCATTATTGCCCCTGATTGTCCTTCTGAGAAATGGCACAACGAGGAAAGTGAAATAGCTGTTCTTGAATTGATGGACCATATTATTATGAAACACACTATCGATTCCGGCCAGATTTTTATTACCGGATTCAGTGCCGGGGGATTTGGAACATGGTACATGGCATCACGGCATCCCGAAAAATTTTCTATGGCCATCCCAGTGGCTTCAAAACCCTATGAGCAGTGGACTGAGGAATGGCCCGGCCTGCCTGTTTTTATCATCAACGGAACCAACGACGAACTTTTTCCTTTCGATGAAATCCAGGAGATGGTTTCCGGCCTGGAGAGCAAAGAAGTAAGGGTGAAATTAATCAAGGTAGAAGGAGCAACCCATTATGATACAGGCAAATACATTACACCGCTTAAATACGCTTTCACCTGGTTCAAGGGCAATTAACAACAATGCCCCAATCGCTTGGGGCATTGTTGTTTGAAAAAATATTCTATTCGCAATCAATATCCGCCTTATTCTCGTCCCAGCAATGCCATTCGGCATCGCCAAATGAATGTTCAGCTTTGATGTGTCCTGAAAATCCCACGGTTTCCCATTGTATTTCCGTGGTGTTTGAAGAATAGAACACAATAAAATAAGCATTGTAAACAGGATCAGTAGTATGTCCCTGTTCAATAAAACTACCGTTCTCAATATCGCCCGGCTTAATGATTTCATAAGTCATCACCCAGGTATTTTCTTCCCAGTCCTTCTCCCAATCGATCGCTAACAGGGAAACGGATGTCCCAACTTCATAAAGGGTCCAGCTAGCCTCAGTCCTGTCGTACCTTACCGTACCATCGAACCAGAGGAAATCATCCAGCGTGACCAGTCCGCCCATAGTATAGACAGGTGCAGAGGTGGTCACATAGAATTTAAGGGTAAACTCTTCGTTTGAAATTCGTTTTGAAACCAATCGGGCTGTAAAATCAACCTGGTTTACCGGAATGGTATACGTCCATTCCCACGAGTTTTCACCCTTATAAACGGGATCGTGATTAAATGCCTCTGCATAGGCTATGGATGGTACCAAAACGGCCGCAGCTGCCAGGAAATCCCATGTAAATACAGTTAAATAAGATTGCAAGAAATTCTGAAAGGTTTCCACTGATTTCTTGGTGCCCGGCTCATCCTGAAAAGCCGAAAAATCCATTAAAAGAGCGGTCTCTGGTGGCAGATCGGGAGGATCACCCTCATCCTCATCCTTTTTGCACCCATTCATTACAACAGATGCCATTAATACCAGGATAAGGAGAAATTTACTGAATCTGATTGTTTCTTTCATTGCTATACATTTATTGATTAGTCTGATGTAGGTTCATACGATAATATCTATCCTGAGTTACATCAGGACGGATTTCATATACTTTATTAAATTGTAAATGACAAGCCCCGGTTTACATCCTTGATTTAGTTTTGCAATACATCCGGAATGGGCCTGTCGGGAGTCGGAAGCTCGTTGGTGACTGATATGATCCACCACCGGCCTTTCTTTTTAATGAGGGAAAAGTTATCAACTCCTTTACCCGGAGGCCGCTCCGAACCAGGGATGTAGGCCTCATAAAGGACCAGGATATTCGCCATATTCCCGAATTCCAGGGTTTTCATATTAAGAATTTTCTCTGAAAAGCCGGTTGATTCAACATTGGCCTGTTCGATGAAGTTGACAAAATCACCGACAAATCCTTCCAGGGTAAATACAGTGCAACTATCCCAACTGGTTCGTAAAACAATTACAGCTTCTTTAATAAATAATGAACGAACCTCGTCCCAATCCGGGGTGGTTCCGGCTTCGAATGTCACCAGGTCATATAATCTCTGAACTGTTTTATCAGGCGATTCGGAAGACCCATCCTGGGAAAAAGTTAAACAGGTACACAGGAACAGAAATACAAATATAAATGTAATACTCTTCATGATATTGAATGGACTAGTTAATAGGATTGAGGTATCTTGTTGATATTATTAATGTAAAATTATGGATTACTTTCCAACTTGAATGTTTAAATTTACGTAAGTTATTAAGCAATAAGAACTGGTTCCATTATGAATATGAATAGATTTATCCGGGTATCCGGTTTTTTTAACATCATTTTTGGCGCAGTTTTTCTCATCTACTGGAGCCTTTATGGCCTGTTCCTTCCCTTTAAGGAATATTCCACGTCAATCGTACCGCTCGTTTCGGATCCGGATTGGGTATGGATAAATTCGCTGGGGGCATTCGCCCCCATGTTTGGCATTGTTGGAGTTACAGGTATCTTTTTTATCCAGAAGGATAAAGGAAATTGGGGTGCAATTACAGGTTTTGTTCTTACTGTATTTGGATTAACCCTGGCCAGCGCACAGATGTTCTGGGAAACATATATCTGGAAGATCATTTCCCTCTCCAATCCCGAACTGCTCATCTACGACGGGCCATTGTATAACAATGCCGTGCTTTTCGGAGTTATGGTTACCGGTGCGGTCATTTTCAGCCTGGGATATTTTCTATTGGGCATTTATTCCAGGAATATCGACTCCCTTCCTTCTCTGGGACTGCAATTGCTCATCATTGGTGCTCCATTATTCGGCCTAGCTACACTGTTCGGACCTATTCAGCAGATAATCAGGATAATAGGAATTGCAGGTTTCTCTTCAGGATTGATCATACTTGGAGTCCGGATGCAAAAAATAAGGGACCAGGATATGCAGAATTAACCATGTTCATTGGCTATCAGCAGTAATAAAGTTAAATTTAAGTTGAAATTTTTTCCGATTTTGTATTTTAAATCTATATAAATAAATATATCTTTGGCACTCAGTTTTACTTTTTAAACGCTTTTTAATGAACATTTACGTAGGTAATCTTCCGTATCAAATAACTGAAGAAGAACTAAAAGAGGTCTTCGGTGAATTTGGTGAAGTCGAATCTTCAAAGATCGTCATGGACAAGTATTCAGGCAGAAGCAAAGGCTTCGGTTTTATAGAAATGCCCAATGATAAAGAAGCCAAACAAGCTATCGAAAGCCTGAACGATACTGATGTGAAAGGTAGAAACATCAGGGTTAACCAGGCAAGAGAAAGAAACGACAACTTCAGAAACAACGACCGTTACTAAATCCCTGTAGATTTTGCGGGTTCTCTGGGGCAATAATTCAATCACAAAACAGAAATTGGATTGACAATGGAATTTTTATGTCCTGTTGTTAACCCGGCACTATTTACCTTTCTTGAGTATTTAAAGGATTAAATCTTAGAATGGTAATATCGAACCGTCCGCATTAATCATATCAATTGGTCCGGAAATGACTTCAATATCCTTTTTATCCCTGAGTTTCTCCAGTGCCGGACCCGAAACATACAATTCATCTAAGTGACGTGTATTTTTAATTCTCATGATGACCTCTCTACCTGGCAAAACTTCCCCGCAATTTCTCAGGCCATATTCAAGGCATTTTTGTTCATGTTCACCAATTACCGGGATTTTTGCCCGTTCAAGAAATGTGCTGGTATAGACGTTTCTGTATATCATACTCATATCAAGCTGATCAAACAGTCTCTGAGTGATCACATCAGCCAGACCTATGCCAAGCCCGTTACCATGGGATTCCTTGGTAAGGCTGCAGGCGATAATGGACCGTATTTTAGGATAGTCCGGCTCAGGCATTCCTGGTAAACGCATCCTCCCGATAACATAGGGATCCATGCCTATTCCACTAATATCCTTCCCTATCTGGTCGACAATGAGTACATCGATTTCTTCAAGCGGTAACCGGGGACAGTTCTGTAAGGCCATTTCAAGCAGGTCCTTTTCCTTTTCCATAAACTGTTTTGCTGGTAAAACTTTAATTTCCATCGTATCCTTATAGGCATCCTCCACAATTCCTGCACCAGCAATTATCTTTCCGGAGGCCAGGATTTTCTTCGCTATTTCCGGCATGATTTTTTCCAATCCATCCAGTCCTTTACCATGGATAAACTCTGCCTGTGGCGCCTTTCCAAGCCCAATAACCGTCATCTTAACCAAACCACTTTCAAAATCCCCGTTGAAATCGGTATGGGGAGCAATCCTGTTCACCAGTATGATACCATCAGACAAATATCCGTTTTTATCCATATATGCCGGCAGAGACGGATCATCAGAAAGATTAACCACCTCCATGGATGACCTGACAGGTGCCCCTGTATTATCCGCCGTAATTCCCAGCTCTTCCAGGATTTGTTCCTGACCCTCAGCAGTGGCTCCGCCATGACTCCCCATTGCAGGAAAAATAAACGGATTTCCACCACAATCTTTGACAAACTTTACGATTTCAGTAACGATTAGCTGAATGTTGTTGATACCCCTGCTTCCAACACCAATGGCAATTTCCTTATCCTTCTCAATAATTGTTGAGAAGCTGCTCATCTCTTTCTGTAAATTTCCCCGGATATCCCCCAGTTTCTTGCTCTGAAACTCCTGCCTGATCCGGTAATACATAATCTGCCTGTCTTTATATGGAATTGCTGTCATTATAATCTTTATTTCCTGCGAATTTAAATATAATCTTCCGCGCACCTTTACTATCATCAGAAATTTCTTTGCTGTTAATCCAGATGTACCCTATCTTTATAACATGGAAAACAAGGCGATACATGAAAGAGAGGTTCTGGATCAGTTTATCAGCTCCTATTCTGAGTTCCCGAACGGCAGGATATTTAAAACCGAATCACCCGATTTTATCCTTGCTGTAAATCCCAGATACAAAATAGGCATTGAGCTTACTCATCTTCATAATCCGGCAGAAAAGAACAATACATCCTATTCTGCGATACAATTAACCAAAGATATCCTGAATGCAGTGATCCTGAAAAAAGAAGAAAAAATACCCATTTATGAGAAGAAAAAGCTCGATGAGCTTTGGTTGATAATTACGATGATTGAGCCAGGCCAGATGCCCAATTATAACCTGAACAATAAGCTGGAAAGCTGGACCTTCAATAATAGCTTTACAAAGGTTTTCCTTTTTAACTTCATTGATTTTAAAATCTACCAGATTTATTAGCACCAACAATAAATCCTGTTGTTACAGTTATATTTCATGAATATTTCCTAACTTGGTTCAACATAACCATAACCTATAATATCATGATTTTACCATTTATTCTCAGCCTCCTTTATTCCTCGATCCTTGTCCTGGCTCTCGCTTCACAGTGGGCCGTTTACGAAAAAGCCGGAAGGGCCGGTTGGATCTGCCTGGTTCCCATATGGAACTTGATTGTTTTACTGGAAATCGTTGGCAAACCATGGTGGTGGCTTTTCCTGTTCATGTTGCCAATTGTTAATGTTATCTGGGCCGTCTGGATGACCAACATGCTCTCCAAGAGTTTTGGGTACAGCGAAGGATTTACAGTGGGCCTTATCCTGTTATCTTTTGTTTTTTATCCTATCCTTGGATTTGGTCAGTCGAAATATATTGGTCCCTATGGAGCAGGCGGCACAGATCCTGCTAATCCACCCGACATTAAGAAACCGGTATATGACCTGAATAACTGGATCATTGCCATCGTGCTGTTTATGTTTGTTAATAGCCTGTTCTGGTTTTTTCTGAGGAGGTTCGTTCGGTTCGATCCAATGATTCTGAACTATTTTTTAACCTTCCTTTTTGGACTGATACCATTAATAAGTGCAGGACTGATTAAGGACAAAACCTGGAAGATACTCCTTATTATCCTTGGAACCCTGTATTTTGCCATGCAAATGGCACAATTGTTCGAGCAATTATTCAGGGGGATCTTTTAATCTCAATTATGAGCAGAAAATCTCCGGATCCGGAAAATATTGTCGTCAACGGCAAACCATTGGTATGCCCCCACAGCTGCCACACTTTTTGATATCGAATGGGCCAACCGGAGAGCCAATTGTTATATCTGCAGCAGCTGTCAGTATATGTACTGGTTCCATGGATGACAGGTCAGGTTACAAGTGCGAAATGAAGGTTCCGATAGTATTCTTCTTTACATCCCTTTTTCTTTTATCGGGATGTGGCCATCAGAAAAATCAGGAGGTCAATGATTTCTGGTACGGACCACATCCTGAAGATGAGCAGGTAAGGTTTGTTATTCATTTCTATTCAGAGGTTGATTCAGTCGGTGCTCACGGCTACTGGCTCGTGAATGATCATTATAATTCTGATTTTGAAGTGATTCACCTAAAATATGCTCCGCCTGCATTATCATTTGTTATCCCTTCCTGGGGATGTGAATACACAGGTGAATTTATT
Source organism: Bacteroidales bacterium (assembly GCA_016783865.1). The sequence goes on along the minus strand of JADHVS010000015.1, from coordinate 29,133 downwards.
AATGAGGACAAAATATCCGGATGCTTCAGTTGTGAAGGCGAAAGATCATAGGATATTTTTGAAGGATTAAAACGGCATTTATATCTTGTGGATGATTAGGGAACAACTGGTTCCGGGTTCTTAGTTTGATCTCATGCTCATATCTCACTACCCAAACCCCACTTGACCCCTCGAACCCTCGACCCCTTGGACCCTTTTCTTCCTCTTCACTCTTCACTAATCACTTTTAATTATGAGACCATACATACTCGCAGAAACCAACTACAAAACCACCAGGGACCAAAAATATGACCTGGCCGTCCTCCCCTGGGGAGCTACCGAAGCCCACAACTTCCACCTGCCCTACTCCTCCGATACCATCGAGGCCGACAGGATCTCTGCCGAAGCGGCCCGTTTGGCCTGGGAACAGGGAGCCAAAGTCATTGTCCTGCCCACCGTCCCATACGGTGTAAATACTGGGCAGCACGACATACCATTGGATATGAACATGAATCCCACCACTCAAATGGTTGTGCTTACCGATATTATCGAAGTTCTCGACCGGCAAGGGATTTATAAACTGGTCATTCTGAATTGCCACGGAGGCAACGATTTTAAGCAGATCCTCCGCGAACTGGGAGTTCAGTTTCCCGGTATGTTCCTCTGCCAGGTCAACTTCTACCAGGTATTGGATAAAAAAGAATACTTCGAGGAAGACGGAGACCATGCCGATGAAATGGAAACCAGCCTCATACTCTACCTGCATCCGGAACTTGTCCTTCCAAAAAATGAAGCCGGTGAAGGGAATGCAAAAAAATTTACCATTAACGCCCTGAATGAAAAATGGGCATGGGCAGAAAGAAAATGGTCACAGGTAACCGACGATACTGGAATAGGTAATCCCAAAAAAGCCACTGCCGAAAAAGGTAAGTTGTATTTTGAGGACCTGACCAGGATAATTGGTGATTTCCTGGGGGAACTGGCAAATGCAGATTTGAATAAAATGTATAAGTAGATCTGGTTGCCTTGCATTGGGTACCGGTACCTCGTAACTCGTAACTCGCAACTCGCACCTTCTTAAATCAACCATTAAACCTTAAAACTATGAATAAATTAATCCTGACTACTCTCCTTGCCTGTTTCACCGCATTCGCTTTTTCACAGGAACCATTCAACGGGCTCGATGTGGGAATGAACAACCTCTTCCGGTTGTCGGATGCTAAAACCCGGTCAATCAGCCCTGAAAACTATATGGGTGAAAAAGGAAAAGGCGGCATGGCTACCCTTGAAGAAGGATCGGCCAGCAATGCTGCGCGCGACCTGGGACAGGGTTGGAAGGTGAATCCTTTCGTACGGATCCAGCCCGGAGAAACATTTACAATTGCTGAGATTGAAGGTCCTGGAGCTATCCAGCACATTTGGATGACTCCTGCCGGTACCTGGAGATATTCAATCCTCAGGTTTTACTGGGATGATGAGACAGAACCCTCTGTGGAAGTCCCGGTAGGCGATTTCTTCGCAGCTGCCTATGAGTACAAACAGATTTCCTCACTGGCTGTGTGCGTTAATCCCGGCAGCGCATTCAACTGCTACTGGATCATGCCTTTCAAAAAGAAATGCAGGATCACCATGGAAAACATCGGTGAAAAGCAAATGACCCTTTACTACCAGGTCGACTACACTTTAACCCATGTACCTGCCGATGCAGCCTATTTCCATGCCCAGTTCAGGAGAACCAATCCATTGCCCTATAAAGAGGTATACACCCTGGTCGACAACATCAAGGGGAAAGGACAGTTTGTCGGCACCTACATGGCCTGGCAAACCAATAACAGTGGCTGGTGGGGAGAAGGTGAGATCAAGTTTTTCATGGATGGCGATAAACAATTCCCAACAATCTGTGGTACCGGTACTGAAGATTATTTCTGCGGTTCATACGGATTTGAGCACAATAACAAATACCAGGATTATACCACGCCGTACGCCGGATTTCATGTCATCGAACCCGATGATAATGTGCTCTACAAGTCCCAAACCAGGTTTGGCATGTACCGATGGCATATCGCCGATCCTATCCGGTTTGACAAAGACCTGAAAGTGACCATGCAGGCATTGGGATGGCGCAGCGGAGGACGCTACCTGCCCCTGCAGGATGATATTGCCAGCGTGGCATTCTGGTACCAGGCCGAACCACATAATCCCTTCCCGAAATTACCGGATAAGGATTACCTGGAGATCCAGTGATCGTGCATTAAGGGGAATAAAAATCTTTGCACCGAACCAGATGAGAAAATCAATATCCAGCCTTGCTGTCCTGATGATATCCTGTTTCAGTTTTGTTGTATGTGGACAACAGGACTATATTGCTTCGGAAACTACAAAACTCGTTCTTCTTGGAACAGGTAATCCTAATCCAAACCCGGAACGTTCGGGATGTGCTTTGGCCATTATTGTAAATGATACCCCCTATATCATCGATTTTGGCCCTGGCGTGATCAGGCAGGCAGCCCGGCTTACCCCGCACTACGGGGGTAATATTGCAGGATTAAGCGCTCAGAATATCAAAACCGCTTTCCTTACCCATCTTCATTCGGATCACACAACCGGGTATCCCGACCTGATCCTTACACCCTGGGTAATGGGTCGCGACGCACCTCTGGAAGTATATGGTCCTGAGGGAATTGCAGAAATGTCGGATCATATTCTGAAAGCCTACCAGCAGGATATTGAGTATCGTTTATCCGGATCAGAACCGGCCAATGACCAGGGATGGAGAGTTAATTCTCATGAAATTAAACCAGGAAAGATATACCAGGATGAAAACATCGAGGTGCAGGCCTTCCTGGTGGAACACGGGACCTGGCCGAATGCATTTGGATTTAAATTTACTACGCCCGACAGGACGATTGTTATCTCAGGCGACACCAAACCATGTGAAAAACTGATCGAGATGAGCACAGGAGCCGATATCCTGGTGCATGAGGTATATTCTGTAAAAGGATTTGAAGAAAAGGACCCGGTGTGGAAAACATATCACGCAGCTCATCATACCAGTACTCATGAATTGGGAAGGATTGCCAGCCAGGCAAAACCCGGGCTGGTAGTGATGTACCATGTCTTATCATGGGGAGCAACCGATAAAGAATTGCTGGAGGAAATAAAGACAATCTATGATGGGAAAACAGTCGTTGGTAATGACCTAAATATATTTTAACCATGGAAGAACTTAAAATAATCAGAACGAACGAAAACAACATCCATGAATTCGGGATCTGTGCTTACAAGGACATGAAACAGCCCGGTTACAAAAACAAGGTTGAATGGTTGAAAAAAAGGTTTAAAGAAGGTCTGAGATACAATGTTCTGTATCACGAAAAAGATGGGGTGGTAGGCAACATTGAATATGTCCCCGGAGAATACGCCTGGCGGCCGGTGGATGCCCGGGGATACTTTTATATTCATTGCCTGATCATCTTTCCCAAAAAATATAAAGGGATCGGATGGGGCAGGAAATTGCTGGACGATTGTATTGAAGATGCCAGGAAAAGCGGGGCGAACGGTGTTGCTGTGACAACCAGGAAGAGAGGTTGGATGGTAGGGAAAGAACTTTTTGTCAGGAACGGATTTACGGTTACTGATAAAGCTGAGCCGGATTACGAATTGATGACCCTAAAGCTCAGCGATGCCCCTGATCCCGTATTTAAAAAGGATCTTGAGAAAATGCGCCATAAATATTCGGATGGAATGTATATATTTTCCAGCGACCAGTGTCCCTATACCTGGAAAGCCATCCGGGATATTGGTTCGGTTGCCCGGTCCGTTTACGGGATCAAACCTGAGGTTATACAACTGAACGATCATATTGAAGCCCGGTACAGTCCGACAGTCTATGGAACTTTTTGTATTGTCTACAAGGGTGAGGTCCTTGCCGATCATGTGATCAGTGCCACACGGTTTAAAAATATTATGAACAAACTATCGAAATAAACTACCTATGAAACGATTTGATTATTTCCTGATTTTCCTGATTTTCCTGATGGTCATCTCCTGTAATACTCATGCACAAACCATTACAACGGGATCCCTGTTCGAAGAAATGGTTGATCTTGAACGCTTGTCGACATATCCGTCTCCAAACTATAAGATGGTCCAGTTTTCATCTTATGACCACCGAAGCACCGTTCCCGGGGGACCTGAGTGGTGGGCCAATTCGGATGGATTCGGAGGAGAGCCGGAACCCAATTTTGAAGAGGTGATTACCTACGACCAGGAAACCGGAATGGGCGAATTCGTTATTGCGGATGTGGAGGGACCTGGCGCCATTGTAAGATTATGGACCGCCGCCATGGAAGGGGAAATCACGATGTATATCGGTGATATGAATAATCCGTATTATGAGGGTCCTGCCCGGAACTTTTTTCAGCAACCATACAATTACTATTTTGAAGGGGATTATATCGATGAAGAATTATTCGAAAAAGCATTCTGCCAGAGAGATGCATGCTATGCACCAATACCATTTGCCGAACGGCTCCGTGTTACCTGGAAAGGCAATCTGAATGAAATTCATTTCTACCAGATGCAGGTCAGGCTATATGAAAAATATACGATGCTCATGTCGTTTTCGCAGCTTGATATAAGGGAATACAGCGAGGTAATCAACCGGGTGGCCGGGATACTTGCCGATCCGGATAAAAATTTTCCCTATTCAAAAGGGAATTCAAAAATAAAGTTTGACATTACCCTGAAACCAGGGGAATCACTCGAAGCCCTGCAGCTGGAGGGCTCTGCTGCCATTGAAAAACTTGTCCTGAAAGTGGATTCTGACGATCCTGACCTGGCTCTGCGACAAACCATTATGCATATTTCCTTCGACGAATATCCCTGGGCCCAGGTACAATCACCTGTTGGGGACTTTTTTGGTGCCGCACCGGGAATCAATCCTTATCAATCGCTTCCGTTCACAGTGGATCCCGATGGTACCATGACCTGCCGGTACGTAATGCCATTTGAAAATTCATGCAAAATTCTCTTTCAAAATCTTGGAGACCAGGATGTTATTGTCACGGGAAGCGTAAGTTCTAAAGATTATAACTGGGATGGCAGCAGCATGCATTTCAGGGCACGCTGGAGGGCTGATCACAACCTGTATCCGTCAGTTTACCATACTTACGATGTACCCTTCTTAATAGCTGCTGGTAAGGGAACTTATGTCGGCACCACATCCATCCTGATGAATCCTGCCGATGTGCCAACCCCATGGGGCAACTGGTGGGGCGAGGGGGATGAGAAGGTCTTTGTTGATTTTGGAGAGGTTCCAAGCCTTTTCGGAACAGGCTCGGAGGATTATTACAATTATTCATGGTCTTCCCCGGATATCTTTTTCTTTCCCTTCTGCGGTCAGCCGCGCAATGACGGACCGGGTAACCGTGGTTTTGTGACCAATTACCGCTGGCATATCTCTGATCCGATTCCTTTTGAAAGGGAAATCAGGTTCTATATGGAATTATATACTCACCGGCCAACACCCGGTTTATCCTATGCCCGGATCGGTTACCATTATGCCAGGCCCGGATTGACCGACGACCATTTTCCAATCATGCCGGAGGATGTCAGGCCGCTTGAGTTGCCTGAAAACTGGCAGCCTGTTGCCTCGCATGGATCAAGGAATTCGGTATTTTACCAGGCAGAAGAGATCATTGCTTCAGATATCGATACTGAATTTAGAGAAGACAACTTGTATGCCGGAGGAAAATTGATGGTCTGGAAGCCCCGATTAACAAAAGAATCATTGGATTTTCTGGTTCCGGTTGCGGAGGACGGCAAGTACAGGATCTATTTCACCGCAGCACTTAATCTGAACTCAGGCATTTTCAGCGCATCGCTTAACGGAAACGCATTCAATTTCTCAGACGGGACATCAGTAAAGGACCTCTGCGTGCCCTACAGAACTCTCCTGCGGAATTTCTCTCTGGAACCCGTTGAATTGAAAAAAGACACCAACCTGAAGATCACGATCCATTACACCGGATCGCAATCCGGAAGTTCCGAACCCGAAATCGGGATCGATTTTATCTGGATCCAGAAACTTGAATGAGAACGAGGTACGAGTTTCGAGTTACGAGATGTACACACCCATTACCCAAATCCCACACCAACCAGGAACCAGGAACCAGGAACTAAGAACTATTTATACAATGAAAAACCAATCCCGCAGAAATTTTCTAAAAAGCACTTCAGCAGTGGCAACCGGCGGCATGATAGCCTCCCATCTCCCCCTCCTCTCCTGCGCCGGCAACACGGGCCAGGTTTCAGGAGGTGCCATTAAGATCAATCTAAAACCATTGTTTGATCTTTCACCCTACCTATATATGCAGTTCATGGAGCCCCTGGGTGTTACAGATAGCTCCGTGGATGCTGCCTGGGATTTCATGAACGACAGATGGAGGGAGGACCTGGTAGAGATCACAAAAGAACTGGCTCCCACCCTGATTCGCTGGGGAGGTTGTTTTGTATCCTATTACAGGTGGAAAGAAGGCATCGGCCCTATGAAGGAGCGCAAGCCCATGATCAACCAGCTCTGGGGAGGGATCTACAATAACCAGGTGGGAACCCATGAGTTTGCCGACTTCTGCCACCAGGTAGGCGCCGACCCGCTGATCTGTGTCAATTTTGAATCGGATGGAAGGATGCATTGGGCCAATCCGCCCAAAGGAGGCAGCCGGCTTGGTGATGCAAAGGAAGCAGCCGAATGGGTGGATTATTGCAATAATCCGTCAAATGCCCTGCGTCTGGAACATGGACATCCCGATCCTTATAACATAAAGCTCTGGCAGCTTGGTAATGAAACATCCTATGATCCCAATGGAATGGACTGTGATACAGCGTGCCGGAAAACCATTGAATTTACTACGGCCATGCGGGAAAGAGATCCTGAAATTCAATTCATTGGATGGGGAGACTCCGGATGGGCAAAACCATTGTATGAAAAAGCCGGCGAGCATTTGCAATACCTGGCATTCCATAATGGCTACGGACCGGGAGGAGAAGATTCGCCACTCAGGGGAATTGAATACCGGAAAGACTGGGATGAAACATGGGAATATTTCATGGAATCTTACAAACAACCAGAGAAAAAGATATTGGAAATGCGGGAAGAAACCGACGACCTGGATATTCCGCTGGCTATAACAGAAGGACATTTCTTCCTACCCGGCAGGAACAGGTGTGAAGCCCTTTCGACCTGGGCTGCGGCCGTATCCAATGCACGGATACTGAACATGTTTGAACGAAACGGGGATAAGATTAAAATAGCCACCATGGCCGATTTCTGCGGCACCAGATGGCAAAACAATGCGGTGATGATGCCGGTACCGGGTGGCCAGTCCTTCCTGATGCCTGTGGCCATGATCATGCAACTTTACAGGAAACATACCGGCAACCAGTTTGTTGAGGTGGCCCAATCGCCCGGCGACCTGGATATTACAGCCAACAGGACCGAGAATAAGCTCTTCCTCCATGTGGTCAACACCAGCAAGGACAGCTCAGTCAGAACCAGCATTGAGATTGCAGGAACACCCTTTAAATCGGGACGTTCATTCACTATTGCCCTCGATCCGGCCTATGAGGTTTTCGAACACAAACCGGAAATCACCAATCCCAAAGAAGAAGAACTGGCAAAGGATGGCAGCCTGGTTATTCCGGCAGCTTCTGTTAGTGCCATTGAAATTGCTATATTGTAACATTGAAAGATCTATCCGGGTATGGTTCCATTTGATAGCAATATGCAAGCGTATATACCGCGATTCTCGACCGCCAGGGTAAGGGAAATTGCTAAGAAATTGTATGGACTCAATGCAGACGTAAAACTCCTTACCAGTGATATCGATCAGAATTTTCATCTTAAGACCAACACGGGAGAACAATATATCTTCAAGATCCTGAACAGCAAGAAGGATCTTGACCTGATTGCAGGACAGCAGTCTGTTTTACAGCACCTTAACGACAATACTCCCTATACATTTCAACAGGTCATTTCGACCTTATCGGCTAAGAATACCGGAACAATCCAGGACAAGGAAAACCAATCCTGGCACTGCTGGATGGTAAGCTATCTCCCCGGCAAATTAATGGGCGATCTGCGGGACCATTCCGATCAGCTTTGTTATGGGTTAGGCAGGCTCCTCGGATATATGGATAAATCCCTTGAGCTGTTTGAACACCCGGTATTCAAAAGATATTTCAGGTGGGATCTCAGGAATGCACTGGATGCAAGACCTCTTCTTGAATACATTTCCTCTTACCGGAAAAGGAATATCGTCAGCCATTTCCTGGATCAGTATGAATCATACGTTGCGCCATTATTGCCAGATCTTAAAAAAGGGATCATCCACAATGATGCCAATGATTTCAATGTGCTCGTGGATACTGAAAAAGACATGGTGACTGGTATCATCGATTTCGGAGACATGGTTTATACTGAAATAATCAATGAGCTGGGTGTGGCATTGGCCTATATCATGATGCATAAGGATAATCCACTGGATCCGGCTGTCTCCATGGTGGCCAGCTACAATAAGATTTTTCCCCTTCATGAAAAGGAACTGGAGGTACTCTTTCACCTGATTCCCACAAGACTTTGTCTGTCAGTTATTGTATCAGCCAACGACTCGAGGCAGAATCCCGGTAATGATTACCTCACGATTTCTGAACAACCCGCCTGGGACCTGCTTGATAAGTTAATATCGATTGATCCTTTCAGGGCAGAGAACCTGTTTCGGAATGCCTGTGGGATGGATACTAAAATCCGTCCCGGTAGAAGCAAATCAGAGATCATTAAGGCCAGGGGTAATTACCTGGGAAAATCGCTTTCGGTTTCCTATGAATCCCCGTTAAAGATCGTAAAGGGACAATTCCAGTACCTGTTTGATGAGCATGGAAGGACATACCTCGATACAGTAAATAACGTCTGCCATGTAGGTCATTGTCATCCACGCACACTTGAAGCTGCGCGGCAGCAATCGTCAGTATTGAATACCAATACCCGATACCTGCATGATAACATCATTAAGTATGCCGAAAAACTTACCGCTACCCTGCCCGATCCGCTGAATGTATGTTTTTTCACCAATTCCGGGAGCGAGGCCAATGAACTGGCATTACGAATGGCCAAAGTATATACGGGTGGATCAGAAATGATTGTTATTGACCACGCCTACCATGGGAATACCAATGCAGTGATAGATGTAAGTCCCTATAAGTTCAATGGTCCCGGAGGCTCAGGTTGTCCTGAACATACCCATGTAGTTCCGATCCCTGATGTTTACCGGGCACCAGGTAAACATTATGCAGATTATGTGAATAAGGCCATACAGGGTATGAGGGAAAATGGTCGGAACCTGGCCGGATTCATAGCAGAGTCGGTGGCCGGGGTAGCGGGACAAATCTTCTGGCCGGAGAATTACCTGAAAGAAGCGTTTGGCTATGCTCGTGAGGCTGGGGGTGTATGTATCGCAGATGAGGTCCAGGTGGGTTTTGGACGGGTGGGGACTCATATGTGGGGATTTCAAACCCAGGATGTTGTTCCGGATATTGTTACCCTTGGTAAACCTATTGGCAACGGTCATCCCATCGGAGCAGTCATTACTACCAGGGAAATCGCCGACGCATTTGATAATGGAATGGAATATTTTAATACGTTTGGTGGTAATCCTGTCTCCTGTGCCATTGGACTGGCTGTCCTGGAAGTAGTTGAACAGGAAGGGCTGCAGCAGCATGCACTGGAAGTTGGTAATTATTTCAAAAAATCCCTGGAACCGATAAAAACACAATTCGAAGGGGTTGGGGAAGTCCGCGGATCGGGACTGTTTCTCGGGATTGAATTCGTGGCCGATCGAAATAGTCTGGAACCAGCTCATGAGCAAGCGGCAGCAATCTGTGAACGGATGAAGGACGATGGTATCCTTACCAGCGTTGACGGCTACCTCCACAACGTAATTAAAATAAAGCCTCCAATGCCATTTAATAAAAGCAATGCAGATCAATATATCAAAACACTTGAAGACATCTTAAAGAAAATAACTTAAGAAGAAATTAGGAATAGGTCGAGATATTTAAAGTGTCGGATCGACACAACCTGCAACTTGTAACCAGTAACCTGCAACATAAATAAATAATCCATGAAAAATCGCATATTAGTAGTATCCTTCGTCCTGGCTATTATTCACATCAATGCCTACAACTGTACAATCATAGCTATTGGCAAAAAAGCTTCAACTGACGGATCCGTCATAATCTCCCATTCCGACGCCGGACCTGATTGCAGGTTACGCATCGTTCCGGGAGTTTCCGTCAAACTCGGTACCATGGCACCGGTGCACTGGGGTATGGTCGACCTGGGAAGGCCGCTCGGTGATTACGGCGAAGTGATCGGCTACATTCCGGAGGTATCCCGGACATATACTTACTTCCATTCGGCTTATCCTCAAATCAATGAACATCAACTGGCCATTGGCGAAAGCACAATGAGTCAGCGAAATGAGCTGAGGGTGGATATCGGGATCTGCAAACAGATTATGACCGTCGAACAGGCCCAGGTTTTTGCCCTGCAGCGCTGCAAAACCGCTAAGGAAGCACTCTTACTTATCACTAACTTACTGGAAACATACGGATTCCTTCCCTCCTGTGCAGGGGAATCGGAAGCCCTGGTCATCGGTGATGTGAATGAGATATGGATACTCGAGGTTTTCAGTGTGGGTAACGACTGGAATCCCAATAGCGGTAAGCCTGGTGTTATCTGGGCAGCACAGCGGGTTCCCGACGATCATGTCCTGGTGATCCCTAACTGGAGCATCATTAAGAAGATCAACCTGGATGACAAAGCAAATTATATGGCTTCGAGCAATTACATGAAGGTGGCCATCGATCATGGCTGGTACGATCCCGAAGGCGGGAAACCATTCATCTGGCAGGATGTCTACTCACCCATACCCAGGGAATGGGCCACCAGCCGGTTCTGGTTATTTTACTCACAGTTTGCACCAAATTATACAGATTGGCCTGACCGCTATACAGAAGATCCTTTCAAAGGAGACGACCAGTACACACAATATGTTGAACCCATATCCATTTATCCATTTTCTGTGAAGCCGGAAAGAAAACTATCTGTGAAGGATGTGATGGATTTTCAGCGGTCAACATTTACAGGGACCATCTATGATAAGGAAAATTCACCCGCCTGGTATTATCCCAACCAGGATGGCGAGATGGTGAAAAGCCAGGTGGCCACGCCTTTCCCCACCTCCGAATGGCGCAAGGTATTAAAGATCAACAGCCGCAGGAACGTGGCCCGGGCCCGGGGGGAATATGGCATGATCGCACAGCTTCGCGGATGGCTGCCCGATGAGGTGGGCGGGATTTATTGGTTTTACGTGGATAACGCCCATGTTTCAGCCTATGCTCCCATTTATACCGGGGTGACTGATGTCGCTGAATGCTACAAGATCTATGACAAAGAAAAGTTTGATGACAATTCGATCCGCTGGTGTGTTGATTTTGTGGAGAACCTCCTCTATTTACGCTGGCAGGAAGCCATCATTGACCTACGCCTTAAGAGGGATAAGCTTGAGAACAGCTTCTTTGCAGAACAGGCTGAAATCGACAAAAAAGCCACCGAACTGGCTGAGAAAAATCCCGATAAGGCAAAGGAATACCTCACTGAACTGACCATCAAACGAATGGAGGAAATTCAGAAACTATTTGTTGAAATGAGATATGAATTGATTACGAAGTACACTAATAACAAGCAAGGCATTTAGGGAAGAGTCTACGAGTCGCCAGTCGCCAGTCTGCAAATCTGCAAGTATGAGAGAATATAACAAGCTTGATAATTTATTCGGACCTGTTGGCAGGTTTGCAGGACTGTTTTTACTGGCAGCCGGTATTGTCATCACATTATACTCACTTTCTGGCCTTATTATAATGGTTTCAGGTGCTTTGTTCGCATTTACATCTTCCGGAACCATTATTGATTATGACAAAAAGAAAATTAAATTTTCAACCAACCTGTTTGGTATAATTCCTACGGGGAAATGGATGGAAATAGAGCCGGTAATGAAAATCGGTATAAAGGAATCCAGGAAAGTATGGCGGACCTACAGCCGGAGCAACCGGACACTGGATATCCCCGACCATGATTTCCGCTTGATCCTTTATGATTCAGCAGATAAGCCACTTATACCTGTCAGGAAAACCGGCACGCTGGATGCAGCAAAAACAGAGCAACAGAAGATCAGCAATCAGCTTGGGATTGGATTAATTTGAAAATTGACGTAATTTCGATTAAAATATTCGATATGTACTACCTGATTGGAATCGCTATTGGATTTGGAATAACAGGTATTATTTCAGCCATACTTGTTACCAGCTACCTGGACAAACGAAATATAAAAACGCCCTTCCCATTTATCGGTGTATTGTTATTTCGAAACCTCTCGCTATACAAAAAAACCACGAGAGAAGAATCTGGATCAACCGGAAGTCTTTTTTATATCTATCTCATTTCAATGAACACTGCTCTGGTGGTATTTATCCTGTTTTTGATCTTTGGGATTTAAATTGAATCTGGAACCACCTTACTAATTCAGTTATTCTACTGATTGCTCAGAGGAGGAGGCTCACCCCGGCCTTAATTTCAACCATATTAACTCCACCCAGTGTTAAGGCAGAAATGTGATTATACATTTTTTCAATCGTCTTTTAGCATATTTTGACATTAAATCAAATGACTTTGCCTTAAATAGAAAAAAAAATGTAAAATTTATATGGGTATATTCGTGATGACATAATTCCCAAAATTAACTTTTACCCTTACTATATTACATATTTTTATTATTTTTACCTTTACTATGTTACATATTTATACTTTTATCACCTTTACTTTATTACAAATTTGATGCAGGGAAACTTCGGTCGACAGATTTCATCACACTTACACAACTGGAAGCAAAAGGAACAGCGGAAACCACTCATATTAAGAGGTGCTCGCCAGGTAGGCAAAACTACACTTGTTCAGCAATTTGCCCGGACATATAAACATGCTATACTTTTAAATCTCGAAAAAAATCAAATATCCGTTGGTTTGAAGAATTTGATGATGTCAGAACCATCCTTGAAGCGATCCTGGTAAAACATAACATCTCAATCAGGGAACTCAGCAATACCCTGCTTTTTCTGGATGAGATTCAGGAATCGCCAAAAGCCATTCAATTACTGCGTTACTTTTATGAGGAATTTCCGGAACTACATGTAATAGCGGCAGGATCTCTGCTTGAATTCGCCATGCGCAAAGTTACAAGTTTCCCCGTTGGAAGAGTTGAATATTTGAATCTTTACCCGCTCAATTTCTTTGAATACCTCTTGGGGCCATAAATCATCAGACAGCCATTGATCAGATCAACGAAATTCCCGTTAAAAGTTATGCCCACAATACATTACTTGATTTGTTCAACCGCTATGCAATTATCGGTGGTATGCCTGAGGTTGTTAAAGTATATTTATTAAATGAGAGTATAACTGAACTTCCGGCGGTATATGAAAGTATCTGGGGTACCTACCAGAAAGACGTAGCTAAATATGCATCAAACGAAACAGGCGGCAGAATAATAAAACATATCATTTCAACAGCCCATCTATATCTTGACCAGCGCATTAAATTTCAAAAATTCGGAAACTCGAATTACAGGTCCAGGGAAGTAGGCGAAGCCATGCGAAACCTTGATGGTGCAAGGATAATCCAGCTTATTTATCCCACTACCGATCTGGAGCCGCCCTTAAAACAGGATTTAAAAAAATCCCCCAGGCTGCAGTTTTTAGATACAGGAATTGTTAATCATGCCTTGATTATTCAGGCACAGATGCTGGGAATGCTGGATTTAAGCAGTACGTTTAAAGGATCAATTATACCGCATATTGTCTACCAGGAATTGATGTCGCTTAATTCAATAATACAGAATAAATTACCTTTCTGGGTTCGTGAGAAAAAACAATCAAGTGCAGAAGTTGATATTTTAATACCACACAATGATCTGGCAATACCTGTTGAAATTAAATCAGGAAGAACCGGAACGTTACGCTCCTTGCATCAATTCATCGATGTATGCCCCCACAATTATGCCATCAGGATATATGCAGGTGAATATAATGTTGAAAAGAGCAGGACTACAGCTGGTAAACCGTTTTTGTTAATGAACCTGCCCTATTATTTAGGAACAAAAAATCATGAGTATATTGATTATTTCCTTCGAAATTTTGTGCTGTAAAATTTTTTTGAAAAGAAATAGTATTTTCCTTGGTGAATCCTGAACCTTATTAAACGATAGCTGCCAAGCAAAAAGGCCCCAAAGATTTCAGGTCTGTGGGGCTTTGACTACACTTCTATCCATCACCTGATCAATACCTTCTTCACGAAGGTTTCATCCGAATGGATCCTGAGGAAATACATCCCTGAGGGCAGGTTTTCTCGGTTTATGGTAAGTGATTCCGAATGGATATGGTCTATGATCCTCACCACCTTTCCATCAATGCTAAGGATTTCTATCCTTTTTATAATTTTGTTATTTTTCATGTCAATGTTTATATAGTCCCGGACTGGATTTGGATAGATGTTCGGAGTATCCTGAATGAAGTCATATACTCCCGTAACCAGGAATTTAATGCGATAAATCATCTTATGCACACCATCTCCAGCTGTAACACGAATTGAGTAAGTATTCCCAATATAATCTGCCTGAATAATCTCCACAGTCGCAAAAGGATCAGTCGTTTCATAAAAAACATCAGGTATTGTTGTTGATCCTTCAGGAAGCCAGGCAGTATAAGAAATAACTTCCGGATCAAAACCGGGTTCCAACGTCCCTTCACTGATATATAGCGTATCCAGGGTGGCTATGGATAAGACATACCGGAACAAAACCGCGTAGGTCTTAGTTGTGATTCCATCATCCGCAGTCACGGTAATTGTGGTGGTCCTGTCAGCATCCTTGTTTTACTAAACTTTTCATCACCTTAGCTGTATATATTTCACCCTTGTCGGTTTTAATCTCGATGCCGTGGAATACAGGGAGCAGCTCAGCCATATCAGCTCCTTCTCATGGGTAAGGGAGGTAGGAGACGCTGTGATTGATGAAATCCAGAAACAACCAGAGTTAATTAATAAGATAAAATTTGCCTTTGATGAAGGGGATCTGAAGTTTACTGCTCTCTCGGGATCAGCCCAGGTATTATTGCTGAAAACAACCAAAGAAACCCTTGCAGGCATGATACTTATACTGGAACTATTTCCATTGATGCTGAGTGAACTTATTCACGCTCAGGAAACCAAAATACCAGTACCATTAATTGGCAAGCTTATCAACTCATCATCCCCAACGGATATTCTGGAGAAATTACCTGCCGTTATATTGGGTGAAAAGTGGGACAAAGCAATATCAGCTGAAGAATATCTACTCAGATACGGTGGTATGCCAGCATTGCTCCATATAGCTGAACAGGATAAGAAAGGAACCTGGTTGAAGGATTATTCATCTGCCTACCTTGAAAGAGACTTGAGTGATCTGGCCAGATTAAATGACCAGATGCCTTTCAGGACTTTTCAGCAGCTTGCCGCCCTGAGATCGGCAAACCTTCTGTCATATTCAGAACTAGCAAGGGATGCAGGCATTGGAACCGAAACAGCACGTCGCTATCTGGAGTATCTCCGATTATCCTATCAGGCGGTTTTGCTGCAGCCATATCACAAGAACCTTACAAGCAGACTTGTTAAGACGCCAAAAATTTATTGGCTGGATAATGGATTGCTTCGCCAACTGGCAGGATATGGATTTGACCTGATGAATGGACAAATTTTTGAAAACTATGTTGCAGCAGAATTGGTTAAATTTTTCAGGACCAGTAAATCAAAAGCAACCCTGAGTTTCTACAGGACCCGTTCGGGTATGGAGGTCGATTTTTGTATTGAAATCAATGGCAGGCTTATCGGGATTGAAGTGAAAAACAGGAAAACCATAAATAAAAGTGACTATACATCATTGCATAGACTTAAAGAAGCTGCCGGCGAAGATTGGTTATTTGGTATTGTTATATACCGGGGGAACGAGCTTAAGGAAATTTCTGAAGAGATCTGGTCAATTCCTTCATGCAGGCTGTTTTCATAAGAGAATCATAAAACCTCGCATCTCTTGGTTACCTGGAATACAAAAAGTATCTGTCTATTGTTTAAACAGAGCAATATTTGAGGCAGGTATATTAAACGAGACCGAAACTTGAACCATCTGTTTTTTTTCAGTAATTTTATCTGTATGAAATTCCGGTGGTTGATCATATCACTACTAATTTTTTCTATTTGCTCCTGCGATTATGGAGAAAGAACTTTAGACTCCGTGAAATCGTTTCTCCGTGAACCTCCCGTTTATCCGGTTGCCAATACAATTAAAACATCTGTCTCCATTGGATATTGTGCCTCCATCGCCTTGGCCAGTATGATGGAACTGGACATTCCCCATGCAACTGTTTACAGGGATGGCAATAAATCCTTGATCTACCTCAATTCCGGTGCTGAAATGGTGGTTCCCTACTGGAATAACATGAATGAGGAGATTATCGTTGCCACAATTGCTTTGGATGAAGAGATGATGATCATGAGTATCATTTTCCCGGGACAAGCGCTTCGGAACAATCAGTTTCAGCTGCTCAATGTAGAAACTATCCCGGTAATAATAGAAGAGGATCGAATCATGCTGGTTTACGCTAACCAGGATATCAATATTGAAGGTGAGCCATCCATAAATATTGAAATGGGACCGCTGGAAATGGAAATTGAGATATCACGACTCGATGTTGAGCGTCCGGAAACAGAGGAAGTAGCTATTCTGCAAAACGCCTGGATAATAGATGTTTATCACAAGGGCACTTTTAACCAATTCATGGATGATGATTATGTGATTACCGGCGGGGAACAGCATGTATTCACAGGTTACAGAGGAACATCAACGGATGCATCCGTAATGCAAATGGCTGTCATTGAGGCTAAACTATCTTCGGATTGTTTTTTAAACCCGGGAAGCGGATTTGCCATATTAAGGGAGATTGACATTTCCACATCCAGGAACGGGGGATTAAATGACCTGGTATTAGGCACTATCTTTTTTACCTTCCATGATCTTTGTAACGGGAAAGTCCTGATCCCCGCCGCAACCGGAAATTTTATCACCTCTTCCGGGAAGGAATACGATCTTAACCTGTACGAATAACCGGGTTACTTTCAAAGGTCGTATCTTTAACTCCATCTAAACACACTTATGAGAGGTATTATTGCATCCCTGTTCAAAATCCTTTTCCGGCTTCAATTCCTTCGTAAAAGGTATTATGGCATTGTTTTCCGGATAATCCAGCCATTCAAACTGTTTTATGGCATCACCAGGATAGCAAAATACAACAGCGATCTGAAAATGAGACTCGACCTGGACGAGTGGGTTCAGCAGCATATATACTTTCTTGGCTATTTTGACTCGGCCGGTATAACTCTCATTAAGAATCGATTAAAAGAGGGGAATGTATTCATCGACATTGGAGCCAATGTGGGTTCATATACCCTTGTGGCGGCAAAACATGTAGGTGAAACCGGTAAGGTAATCGCCTTTGAGCCGGTCGGTACAGCTTATGACAGGTTAATTGAAAACATATCCCTGAATAACATTGCCAATATTGAGCCAGAAAGGAAAGCGGTTTATAACAAAAACCAAAACCTTGAATTGCACATTGCCAGTAATAAAAACCTGGGCATGTCGAGCATCTACCATCACGATACGGAAAGTGGATTAATTGAAAAAGTGGGTGCGATCAGGTTTGATGATTATATTTCAGATCATTCAATCGACAGGATTGACCTGATCAAAATCGATATTGAAGGATCCGAGATGTTCGCCCTTCAGGGAATGAAAGAATCACTGGAAAAATTCAAACCGGAAATTTTTATTGAATTAAAAGATGAAGCATTCCAGCATAGTGATTATTCTGTGAATCATGTTGTCGAATTCCTGACCAGGCTAGGTTATAAGCAATATGCCGTTGACGAGAATGGCAACCTCATCCCCGATCTTGATAAAAGAAGGAAAGACTACTACAATTTCCTGTTTAAATTTTAGAACCTTGGAGTAAAAACCTCCAAGCAAATTGCCTGGAGCAATTTGCTTGGAGGTTTTTACTACCTTTAACCAGTAAAACCGAAATCCGGGATGGCTGAATCTCCTCAAAACATCCAGATAAAAATCACCCGTTTAACAAGGACCTATCAAAAAGGACCTGTTGAAGTACGAGCCCTTCAGGAGGTCTCATGCGAAATGGACCAGGGAAAATTTTACTCTATCGTGGGGAAGTCCGGTTCGGGAAAATCTACCTTATTAAACCTGGTGGGCGGACTCGATAAACCCACAGCCGGCGATATCGATTTTTACGGTAAAAACATGTCCGAAATGAGCCGTAAAGACCTTGCCAGGCATCGCCGGCATTCTGTGGGCATGATCTTTCAATCGTTTAATCTGATCCATTCGCGGACCGCTTTAGAAAATGTTGTTCTTCCATTGGTATTTAGCGGGATGAACAAACGAGAGAGAACAAGCCGTGGCAAGGATATTTTAGACCAGGTCGGACTAGGCGATAGAATGAAGCATTATCCGAATGAACTTTCAGGCGGTGAAGCACAGCGCGTAGCCATCGCCAGGGCACTGGCCAATCAACCCGACGCGATCCTGGCCGATGAACCGACCGGGAACCTCGATACCAAAACATCCGAAGAGATCGTCGAGCTACTCGTATCCCTGAATAAAGAAAAAGGATTGACGGTCATTATGGTTACCCATGATGTGGAAATGGCAGAGGCAGTCTCTGATCAGGTTATCAGACTTAAAGATGGACAGATAATATAAAAAATCGCTCATGCAGCTATGAATGTGGGTGATATGATACAAATGGGATTCTCCAATCTCTGGAGAACGCGGCTCAGGACAACGCTTACCGTCCTGGGCGTGGTGATTGGAATCGGTGCTCTCACCTCAATGGTCTCCTTTGGAACAGGCATGCAAAAGAATTTCACAGATGCCTTTAAAAAAAGCGACCTGTTCACCAGCATGAACATCACTCCGACAAAAATCAACCTCGCTGAATTAAGCCACGGAGATGCCTCAGGTTTAACCGGGCTCCTTGATGGTGATGTCAAACCGCTGACCGATTCAATCCTGCAGAGTATCCGTGAAATCCCGGGTGTGCAGATTGCCTTTCCTGAAGAAACATTCCCTGGAAGGATACAAATTGATCAGATGGAAACGACTACTAACATCCAACCCTTCCCAGTCATTATGGGGAAATATCCTCCTTTCAATGATCTGCTGGCCGGTACATTTTATTCTGATGATTCTTCCACGATGGTTATATTAAAATGGGAAACGCTGAGAAACCTTGGGCTGATCGTTGAGGATCCTGATGTAAATATTACCCTCACGAAGGAAGATTCCCTGAAAGGCCGCCGCATTATTCCGGCCGATTCAATCATAGGCAAAGAAATTACAATCATAACGGCCACCATAAACCGGGAAGCAATGAAGAATCCCCTCGGTTTCCTGATCAATCCCAGATTCGAACCCTTCAGCGAGACTGAAATGAAATTTACCATAGGTGGCATCATCAAAAGAATGGATGAATTTTCTCTGTTCCGGTTTGGTGGCGGTGTTTTCATTCCAATGGAAATAGCAAGATCAATACCCAGACTGAGTTTCTCAAGCGTTTGGGATATATTAAACAAGGGTAATAAAGAAGAGGGAACCTACGGATCTATTTATGTCAGGGTCAACAAGATGGAAGAAATGACCGGGGTCAGGAAAGAAATTGAGAAACTGGGTGTTGCAGTTTTCTCAATTTCTGATCAGTTAAATGAGATAAAACAGGCATTCCTGATCATTGACAGCATGCTGGGTGCGATCGGTGCCATTGCTTTAATAATTGCCGGGCTGGGAATTATCAATACCATGATCATGTCGATCCTTGAACGCACCCGGGAGATAGGTATCATGAAAGCAGTGGGGGGGAGCGAGGGACAAATAAAGTTGATATTCTTTGTTGAAGCAGGTTTTATCGGATTGATCGGTGGCATTTTCGGACTCGGATTGGGATGGCTGGTTACCCGGGTGGCAAACTTTATTATGTTGTCGTATCTCCGGCCGCAGGACCTGCCACCTGTCGACTTGTTTTATTTCCCGGTCTGGTTGCTGCTGGGTGCCATTGGATTTTCCATACTTATCAGCCTGGCTGCAGGTTTATATCCCGCCATCAGGGCTGCACGCATCGACCCGGTGAAAGCATTAAGGCACGATTAAATAAATCAAGTTACTGGTTACGAGGTACAAGTTACGAGGTAAGATATTATTGATCAATAATTTAGTAACATCACAGAGAATTAATCCAAAAATGAAAAGAACACTTTTTCTCCTCTCAATAGCGATAGCATGCATAACCGGCTGTCAGCAAACTCCTGAAACCAAACCAAATATCATATTCATCCTGGCTGATGACCTGGGATATGGAGAATTGGGTTGCTATGGGCAAGAGCTGATACAGACGCCAAACGTTGATAACCTGGCCGCCGAAGGTATGCGTTTTACCAATTTTTACTCGGGAAGTCCTGTTTGTGCACCCTCCAGGTGCGTGCTCCTGACCGGCCTGCATACCGGTCATTCCTTTGTGCGCGACAATTACGAAATGGGTGGTTACCTGGATGAAGAGGAAGGCGGACAATTACCTCTTCCCCCGGGAACTCAAACCCTGGCGAGATTATTCAAAGAAAATGGATATGCAACAGGAGCCATCGGGAAGTGGGGACTGGGCGGTCCGGAATCAACCGGTTTACCCACCAGGCAGGGATTCGACTTTTTCTACGGATACCTGTGCCAGAAGCAGGCACATAACTACTATCCGTCACACCTCTGGAGAAATGAGGAGTGGGATACCCTCGCCAACGGGTATTTCCCGCAACACCAGGAATTCGAAGGGGATCCGTCCAACCTGGCTGATTTTGAGAAATACAAAGGACCTGAATATGCCCAGGATCTGATGGCAGGGGAAGCGCTGCAATTTATCAGGGAACACAAAGATGATCCCTTTTTCCTTTACCTTCCTTTCCCTGTTCCCCACCTGGCCCTCCAGGTCCCGGATGAATCCCTTCAGATGTACCTGGGCAAGTTCGAGGAAGAACCCTACCTGGGCGAAAATGGTTATCTCCCGCACCCTTATCCCAAATCGGCCTATGCCGGCATGATCACACGGATGGACATGCACATTGGCCAGATCATGGATTTGCTGAACGAGCTTGGGCTGGATGATAATACAGTTGTCATGTTTTCGAGCGACAACGGAGCTACCTTCCTGGATCAGGTGGATACGGAATTATTCGATAGCCATGCCGGGCTCCGGGGACATAAAGGCAACCTGTATGAGGGAGGTATCCGCGTTCCTTTTATTGTAAAATTGCCTGGTCACACAGAACCGGGTAGAGTAAGTAACTATATCGGAAGTTTCCAGGATGTAATGCCGACCTTGCTGGAAATAGCAGGCATTGAAGCGCCACATTACCTGGATGGGATTTCACTTTTGCCTGAAATATCGGGACATGAACAACGTGACCATGGATTCCTCTACTGGGAATACCGGAGTGGTCCCGGGTGGCAGGCAGTCAGAAAAGATGACTGGAAAGCCATTAGAAAAGGGATCAGGAATGATCCCGGCGCCCCGATGGAACTATATAACCTGAAAGATGATTTTTCTGAACAGCATGACCTGGCGGAAGAATACCCGGGAGTCATCGAGCGTATGGAAGAATTGATGAAGAACGCCAGGGTACCTTCCTCCTATTTCCCCCTGGCCATCGACTCAATCAATTAATCTCCCCCTCGTCACTTTTCAATTCCAATACAATGAATCTCACAAAAACATCAAACGAACGGTTATTTTCACTTGACCTGTTCCGTGGCATTACCATGTTCCTGCTGGTCATCGAAGGAACCCACCTTTACTCGGCCCTCTTAAAATATGGTCCACAGGAAGGATTGATACATTCCCTGATCCTCCAATTCCACCATCATCCCTGGAACGGACTCAGGTTCTGGGACCTTATCCAGCCCTTCTTCATGTTCATCGTCGGAGTGGCCATGGCCTATTCCCTGAAAAAGAGAAGGGAAAAGGGACAGACATGGATGCAGTCATTTAAACACATCTTTATCCGCTGTGTTGTACTGTTGTTGCTTGGAGACCTGCTCCATTGCGGATATTCCGGGAAGATCGTATGGGAATTATGGAATGTGCTCTGCCAGTTATCCTTCACCATCCTGCTGGCTTTCCTGATTTTCAGGCTGCCTTTCAGGATCCAGCTGGTTATCAGCGTAGGACTTCTGATCTTAACTGAAATCCTCTATCGGTTTACAGGCATTGAAGGATTCGACAAACCGTTTGTCCAGGGCCAAAATTTCGGGGCGTGGATGGATATGGTGTTGATGGGAAAAATAAACAACGGCGGCTGGGTGGCCATCAATGCCATTCCTACTGCTGCACATACGATCTGGGGAGTTCTGGTGGGAAAGTTTTTGCAAAGTGAAAGATCTCAGATGGATAAGTTCTGGAGGTTGCTTATCACCGGAGCTATTTGCCTTGCCATTGGATATTCAATGGACTGGGCCGGCCTCACTCCCATCATAAAAAGGATCAGTACCACCTCATTTGTTATTGCCTCGGGTGGATGGTGCCTGGTCGGACTGGCCCTTTGTTACTGGATATCCGACATTAAAGGGTATAAAAAATGGGGATTGTTTCTTGCCCTGGTTGGTATGAATCCAATATTCATATATATGTTCAGTAATACAGTAGGTATGCTCTGGTTTAATGATTACATGGAAATCTATACCGGTGGTCTGTTTTACTGGATGGGAGGCTCAGAAGGAACAGTAAAAATCATCAACGCCCTGGTTGTCCTGGCCCTCGAATGGTACCTTTGTTACTGGCTTTACAGGCGAAAAATATTTATAAAAATATGATCTAAGACCAGGAAAATCAATAACCTATTGGCCGGCTTGCCTATGAAGACTTTAAATACATATTCAAATGAATAATTTATATACCAAACTCCAGGAGTTAACCGGATTATCTCCTGATCTTCAAAAGAAGATAATAGCCTCACTGATAGTCATCCTGGTTTTGTGGCTGATCCGGTATTTAATCATAAGAATTATCTGGCGAAAGACTGAGAATATCAGGATCAGGTACCAGTGGAGAAGGACAACAAACTACTTTTTTGTCGTATTGGTATTACTTTTTCTTGGGGCTGTCTGGCTTAAGGAATTCCGTTCAATTGGAACTTTTCTGGGATTACTTACCGCCGGGATAGCAATAGCCCTGAAAGATCCATTGACCAATATGGCTGGCTGGATCTTTATAAAGGCAAGGAAGCCATTCAGGATAGGCGACAGAATTGAGATTGATGGAATAGCGGGTGATGTAATTGATATCCATATCTTCCGGTTTACTATCCTCGAGTTGAGAAACTGGGTCGGTGCGGACCAGACCACGGGCAGAGTCATACATATCCCGAACGGCAAGATTTTTACGCAACCATTGGCCAATTACCATGCCGGATTCAGTTATATCTGGAACGAAATCCCTGTAATGATCACATTTGAAAGCAACTGGCAAAAAGCAAAAACAATACTCATGGATATCATCAATACTCAGGCAGATAAACTGTCTGCTGCAATGCAGAAGGAAATTAAAGAATCGAGCAAAAAATTTATGATCCATTATAATATACTAACACCAACTGTCTACACATCCGTGAAAGATTTTGGGGTATTGCTGACGATACGATATTTATGCCAGCCCCGAAACCGCAGGGGAAGCGAGGAAAAGATATGGGAAAATGTTTTATCGGAATTCGCAAAATACAAGGATATCGATTTTGCCTATCCCACACAACGCTTTTATAATAATATTACAGAGGGAAAACAGGGCAATAAACCAGGGTACAGTTTTGAGAGCTGAGAACGATGATCGTAACATCCCTGACATTTATTGTTGGACTTTTGATACTTATCAGGGCATTCCTGAACGACAGGTATATTAGGCTGCTGAATATGGATGAGGTGTTGAAATTCTATCGCTTTATCAATCAGAACAGTCTAATAAAAATAGCTATTCTTTGTATAAACCTGATTACCAGGCCTTATTTAAAGAAATAGGAAGGGAAGAGGATCAGTGTGCTACGGCATAATATTCATATTCAAACCATCGGGATATATATACTCATCGCAGGATTACTGATCCTTGCATTGTAATACCAACCACAAACATTTTGCTCACAAAATAATAAGCTTACATATCATATATATTACTTTTAAACTCACTCTTTGGATATAAAACATCAGATTTTTTATCTTATTCCAACAATTATTTTTAAATTTGCTCTCATAGTATAATTGTGAGCTTAAATCTCACATTTTAGATATGATAAAAAACATATCATACCGTTCATCTCAACTTCTGAATGCACTCATTGATCAGAAAAAGGAATTCTTTACGATAAAAGATGCTTTAAATATCCTTCCGGAAAAGAACAATGCAACGGTAAGAAAGCTGCTCAGTGACATGACTAAGAGAGGCGTTATCATGCGTATCAAGGAAGGATTGTATCACCGTATACCTTATGAACAAAGACCGGATCAATATTTTCCGAACTGGCATCTTACCGCAGAAGCCATGGTA
Organism: Bacteroidales bacterium; assembly: GCA_016783865.1. The sequence goes on along the minus strand of JADHVS010000015.1, from coordinate 4,305 downwards.
ATGCCAAAAGAATACTATATCGGATTCTATAGTGCCCTGGATATTCACGGACTGATCACACAACCGTCATTGGTAGAACAGGTTGTTACCTGTGAACAGGTGAAACCAAAAGCACAGCAGGTAAAAAATGTCCGGTTCGAGTTCATTACATTAAGTAAAAACCGATTTTTCGGATTTAAAAAACAGTGGATTAACGATTTTCACAAAGTGAATTATAGCGATCCTGAAAAGACATTTCTAGACTGTATGTATAAGCCTGACTATGCAGGCGGAGTTACTGAACTAACAAAAGCAATCTTTAAAAGCAAGGACAAGATAGATCAGGATAAATTGATGAGTTATCTTGAAAAGTTCGATACACAGGCAGTATACAAACGCCTTGGCTTCATTATAAACCATCTTGACCTGTTTCCTGAGCTGCAAGATTTCATTACCGGGAAGATCAGCTCTTCTTGTGCACCGTTAGATCCTTCTTTTCCGAAACAGGGAAATTACAATTCAAAGTGGGGCATCATTGACAACATTGATTTTAAAACTGCTATTGATTCTATAAAAACATAAACCAGTGATACTACCAGGAGAAATCCAATCAATAGCGGGAAAAGCGATGGTAAGAGATTCCCAAATTGAAAAGGACTATATTATCTCCTGGATTGCCTATGGTATTTCTAACAATCCATTTCTGAAAGAGAGCCTGATTTTCAAGGGAGGAACCGTATTAAAAAAGGTCTATTTTCCGGACTACCGGTTTTCGGAAGATCTGGACTTTACTATTAATGGAAAGGATTTTGACATAGGCACCATAAAGTCCGCGTTTAACGTACTGATTGAATGGGTTTATGAGGAATCCCGCATATCGCTTTCCATAAAAGACGAAACACAATACGAGACCGGAAATTTCAATTTCTACCTTTTATATACCGGGCCTTTGGGTGGAGCAGGGGCCAATAAGGATATTAAGGTTGATATCAGCCAGAATGAATTGATATTTAATCCTCCGGAAGAGAAACGAATCATAAACTCATATTCAGACCTTGACCAGAAAAAATATAGCATTCTTTGTTACACGCTTGGAGAAGTAATGGCCGAAAAAATGCGGTCTGTAATGCAACGGACTGCTCCCAGAGACATCTATGACTTGTGGTATCTGCTTGAAATAGAAGGACTGAACATTGAAGATTATATTTTCGCATTCCAGGATAAAGCAGCACATAAAGGTTATGATCCACAGCAGTTGATCATAACTGTGGAACAAAAGAAAAATATTTTTTCAAAGCAGTGGCAGGAACACCTGGCTAATCAGATGAGGGAAATACCAGATTTTAATATTGTGTGGCGTGAAATGGGAAAACATTGGCGAAAATTTCAGAAATTCTTGGAATAGATTAGGAGTACTTTTCTGAATATTGCCGTGCACGCACCAAAGAGCAAGAGCCACCAGCAACTGAATTAATTACTTTTCCAAACCTCAAAATCCCCGAACAACCCATACCCCAGCAGGCTGTATTTCTCCCCGGCAGGCTGAATATCAGGAGCATATTTAAAACTCCACGGTGTAACCAGTCCGTACTGAGGATTATTGTGATGGGGACCAAGAAGATTCCGCAGTGAACCAACAACCTTGACTGTTATCTGATTCTCTCCGGAAGATACAAGATCAGTAATGTCAATTTCATATGGCTGATGATATATTATACCTGCTTCCTTGCCATTCACATTAACCACGACCAATGACCCGATCCATTCATCCAGTTTCACTTTATAGTTTGCAGACAGCTCTCCGATATCGTAATCTTTGGTGTACTCGACCACATCATGATAGAACGGATATCCCTGGTTCACCCAGGATCCGATAGCCAAGGACTCAGAAGGCATAACAATCCAGCCTTTCTTCCCGGGCTCCAGTTTGAAATCCCCAAGTATAAAAACCGGCGCCAGCTCACAGTGTACTGAAAAAGGATTAGCAATAACAGAGATCGTATTCTCATTTACCCGGAGCTGATCACCGATCTCGAATACGCCAAAACTTTCATCCAGCCAATACTCATATTCCAGCGCATTTATTGCAGTACCATTTACCAGCACAGTGTATAGTCCGGGCCGCTCAACCACAGCCCTGAATCCTGAAAAATCCACCCCGTGAACAATCTTAAACTGAAAATCTGCCCGAAATCCGGATTGATCCACCCTGAAAGTGTCCCTGTCCATTATTTCTGTTTTGTACTGGGCAGATGATACCCAAGGATTATCCGGAAACCCATGATGCTTATAGATCTTATCGGAAGCGGTGTAGAAATAATGCTCCTCATTCTCAATTTCCCCCATGGTTAGAAAACAATAATCCAGCATCAGCACATTTTCAGAAGCTGGTACAACAGTAAGCTGATCAGAAGGTTCCACCTCTGACCATTCCCCACCGGATGCCTTCATTTCACCCAGGTCCAGTTCCTTATCTGAAGCAAACACTAACAGTTCCCCGGCTTCCGGCAGGTCGAATGATACTTCCATAAAATCACCATCTCTTTTATAAGGATAGCTTTCAACAGACCCTGTTTCAGCATCCAGGCAGGCAAGGTCATTACCCATGATCCTGAATTGACCGGATGCCTCTTCCACCCGGCTCGAATTTACCAGGAACAATAACTGTCCATCTTTGAATTCTCTTCTCATATGCAAAACCAGACCGCCATATTTATCTGGATCAAAAAACTGAATATCAGATGATTGCATTAATTCAATCTCGGCAGGTGTGATTTCACTCCCGGCAGTGTAACACTGGCCGCCATACTCGCCCAGCATGGTTTTTACCATACCTGTATTCACCCCGTCCACATACTCCGGGGGAAGAACAAAGGATAAGATCTTACCACCCTGCTTCAGATATTCCTCTATCAGTTGTGCCGTGGCATTTTCAATATTCTCCAGTCCCGGAGGCAAAACCAGGAGGTCATATGATCTGTGTTTTATTTGTATTTTTCCATCCGACACTTCAGCATTGTCTCTCATGATATTTTCACACCCCAGGTCATATTCCACCTGGTGCATCTCCATCTCATCCACAAAATCTTCAAACCGTTCCCCCATTTCATTCATATGACTGTTATCGCCGGCCGGATTGTAATACATCCATGCTGTAGTTGTGGGCTCTATAACAAGGATACGGTTAATTTGCTCTCCGGATGAAAGAGATAGTGACAATCTACCATAATAATCATTGTGATGCTTATACCAGTTCCACCATGGAGAATGGCGGGAAAAGGTTTGCGGGAAGTCGTGTTTGCGATCTCCCATGATAGTCATGTAGGAAAGGTGCTGGTTCATCAGGTTCACCCCCAGAACATATTCCCAATCTCCGTTTCGTTTCATATCTTCGAACGTAAGCTCATGTCCTGAGGCGCCATATGTCTCACTCAGGGTCCGTACCCTGTTAAACTGGTTGGCCACGCTGCTCAGTTCTTTCACGTTCCGGGCATTGCCGAATTGATCGGGACGACCCTCCCATGTATTGAAAAGCATATCTATTCCGGGTGTCTGGTGCCAGGCATACATAGCCATGTTATCTCCTCCATGATGCGGACTTGGCCATCCATGTTCCCAATAGTGGCCGGTCCATTGCAATCCTTTTTCTTCAGTATATTCATACCACGGCTTTGCCCAGCGGTCGATGAACATTTGCAATAGTGTTTCATAATAATCGTGACGGATCTTCATCCAGTCACCCTCGTCCTCGATAACAGAGTTGAGATTTTTCTTCAGGTCATATCCCCACCGCTCTTCAAAAACATCAAACAGATCGGCGGTCCACCGGATCAATCCCCGGCCTCCTGCCGGACCTATATTGGGCTCATCTGTAAAGATGCCGGGAACCAGGCCACCGAAGTCCTCGCCAATAGCTTCCTCATAACCGGTCATTGTAATTTCCAGGAACTTTTCTGTAACACCAGGATGGATCAGGTCGACATAGGGCATTCCGCCATAAAATTTTGATGGCGGAAAAGTGACCGTTCTATACAGGTAAAATTCACCCTCATTACCAATATAGTCTTCAACCTGATCAGTTATTTCAACCAGGTCATCCCCCTCCTTAATAAAGATATATTTGTAGTCTGTCCCCTCTTCAGGTTCCAGTTTAGTCATTTTATGCTGTTCGAGTGATGTTCCCTCATTCCAAGATTCAGGCATATCGCGAGCCACATGTCCGCCCGCAAAACCACTCGGGAAGGAGTTCTCGTCGTACAGCCAGACCAGCAATCCCAGCTCCCTGCTTTTTTCTACTGAGTACTTCACCAACTCAAACCATTCATC
>JADHVS010000134.1 GCA_016783865.1 Bacteroidales bacterium | reverse complement strand
AATCGATCCCATACATCTCCTTTTCGATATCGGCTATTGTCAGCTTTCCATCAGATACCGGTAATGCAATAACCTTGCAGCCTGTCCATCGCTCCGGAGCACCGCATTCATCTTCATGAATGTGGCTGGTCTGTGCGCAAAGCACGGAATGATCAGGTTTTGTGATAGCGTCTAAACCGAGCACATTGGCTGCAGTACCAATGAATACAAAATAAATATCTGTATTACCACCAAATATCTCTTTCAGCCTGCTGACAGCTTTATCTGTAAACGGATCATTGCCATACGCGACGGCATGTCCCTGGTTGGCCTGTTCAATGGCTCTTAAAATCTCAGGATGTATTCCTGCATTATTATCGCTTGCGAATCCTCGTTTCATCGTGCTTGATATTAAAAAAGTTCATCGTACCTGGTCCAGAGAAGATCTCCCAGGTCCCAGGCTTTTTTTACCACTTTGTCTCCCCACATATAAGTATAAATAGTCAGCAGATCAACTGCCTCATTCACTTTACCATCCTTAATAAGTTTTAAGGCCTCTTCTTCAATTTGCTGCTGATTGCTGAATAACTCCTTCTGCCAGGGTATCCAGACGGCATCCACATCGTGACGCATATCTCCCCAACGTTGAGCTGCCAGTGTGCCCAGCCGGTTAAATGCCCACCAGGCAGATTCCCTGGTGTACCCATTTGGCCGCCCTGGTGTTTTATAGGGCTCAGGAAGATCAGTTGCACTGCAATAAACCGGTATATAGATCGATGTGGCTACATTATCCATGGCCAGCCATACTACCCCACCCACTTCATCAGGCATCCATTCTCGCGACTGTATTATGGTAGCATACATGGTATACCACCTGGCTATGGTCCTTTCGCCCCTCCAGCCCCATCCACCATTGATCTTAAATATCTTGTTCATATCATAAGGCATAAACGGATTAGCCAGGGGTGATATAACCACCTTTCCTTCATCATCAGTGGTCGTAATGTCTTTAACAAAATTATATTCGGTTCCCTCGTAATAATCCTTAAATATCTCCACCAGTTTATCCATCGTAACCGGTTCGTCGGGTTTAACAGAAAAGGGATAGTTTTCAGCATTGGGATCAAGTTTAAGGGAGGGTGCAACCAGGTCAAAGACACGCCATTCCCTTCTCCTGGCTGCAAAAGAATTCCTGCTTTCCGGGGCATATGCATAACAAAACATAAAATCATCTTTATCGCCATTCCACCAGCCATTTTCCATGGCCACATCATAGATATTTTCTGAAGCCATGAAATGATCCTTGTCTGAAAGATCAATCTCCATGATCCGGCTTGCATTTGCATTAACTGAGATATGGTCGTCAGGAACTCTTTGAGCTGCCCATACTGAACCCACCTTGTCTTTTCCGGGGCCAAGGATCTCCAGGTGCCATACTTCATTTTTATCACTGATCGTCAGGCACTCTCCAGCATCATTCCATCCATATTCGCCGGTTAATTCGCCGGTGAGTTCAAGAGCCTGTCTTGCCGTTGTGCAGCGTTCAAGAATTAACTGGCAAAGCCGCTGACAATCGATCAGTCCGGTATCTGATTGCAACTCCGGCCTGCCGCCAAAAGTGGATTCTCCTATCCCAACCTGGTATTGATTCATACAGGGATAAGCAGTATTGATGAATCCATATGTTAACTCTGCCTGCGGGATCTCCCCTATTTTAACATGATTGTAAGTGGGCATGGCTAAAGAATCACACGCCATCCTTTTAAACATGGGTGTCATTTCACCCTTATTGTGCCTCTTTTCGCCTGTAATATCTATCCATGATCTTGTCCTGTGACTATCATCGGTATGAGAAGTAATGACTGATCCGTCTGCTGTTGCCTTTTTACCCGCCGTTACAGAAGTACAACCATCAGGAACACCTCCTTCCCAGTCTGACGTGTCCTGTGCGCAGGTATTTGCCGGACCACCAGTGAACAAAATGATTATGCATACAATTTTTACTGAAAGAGTTTTCATGCGTTAAATATGTTTGTAATTATCTGAATATAAAATAGTTAAATAATTTAAAATCTGCCAGCTGGCGATCAACAACTCCACCACACTACCTGGCTCCTCCCTGAAAACGTCCACCGGACTTCTAATAAACGGTCTGCCCTACTCCCTACCGCATGAAAAATTAATTATTTTCTTTTAAGAATTAATTGATTAAATCTATTCATGTTGGTTTCATTTTGCTTAATTTTATGTAATTTTCTCTTCCTTTTCAGGCAAACAACCAGATTTTGACACTAAGATAATATTGTTAAGTTGCAAATAACAAGGGAGAATAGCGAATTTATCGAAATGGTTATGCACAAGATTACTGAGAAAGATCATGCGCCACTGAAACAGCAACTTCTGGATGAATGTAAAAACATTCAGAAAAAAGCTATTGACTGCTCTAAGACGGCTATGGATGAGACCCAGCAGGCGCTGAATGAGTACGGTCCTAATAAGGACAGGTATGATTCTTTCCGGGATCAGCTGATCGGCAAGAGAGATATGTTTGCCTCCCAATACCAGAAAGCACTTACTGAATGCAGTATACTTAAAAAGATTAATCCCAACAAAATAAATGAGAGGGTTGAGTTCGGTGCTGTAGTTATGACTCCAAATTCGAATTTCTTTGTTTCAATAAGTTCAGGAAAAATTATGCTGGATGGTGTAACCTATTATGCCATATCACCTGCTGTGCCCTTGTTTAAGGCTATGGAAGGCTTGAAAAAAGGAGATACTTTTGAGTTCAAAGAGCAGAAACAAACCATTGATGACCTCTTTTAGGCTCCCTGAATCCATATATTCCAGTATTCGATTAACCTCCTATGACAAATAAGAAAGCTGCCAGATATGAGCGTATTTTTATTCAGCTGCAGGAACTGCTGATTAAAAGTAATGACATCACCGCACGCATGGCAACCATTGCAGCGGTTCTTCACTACAAAATGGAGGGATTCTTCTGGACCGGTTTCTATATACTCAGAGATGGTGAATTAATCGTTGGCCCCTACCAGGGACCCGTTGCCTGCCTTGAGCTGGCAAAAAACACCGGAGTCTGCTGGGCCGGTGTTAACAAGGGAAAAACCATCATTGTTCCCGATGTTGAAAAATTTCCGGGACATATAGCATGTGATTCACGATCAAGATCAGAGATAGTCATCCCGTTAAAAAATTCAAATGGGGAAATAACAGGCGTTTTAGATGTAGACAGTAATAAACCCGACCAATTCGATGAGACAGATGCCACCTGGCTGGAAAGAATCACAGCCCTGGTCTGACCCCTGGGAGACCCTATATATTCAAATCTGCAATAATGGACGACAGCTTCTCAATATTGTAGGGTTTAGTCAGCAACTTATCAAATCCCACATCCTTAAAATCCTCAAAGAAGAGCTGGGGATTATGTGCTGTGAGGGCAACAACAGGGATTTTATTTTTGGGATACTGGAATTTCTCTCTGATATAAATTGTGGTCTCGAGCCCGTTCATTACAGGCATCTCAATGTCCATCAGCACCAGATCAAATGATTCGGTCTCAAGTGCTTCAATAGCTTCTCTCCCGTTTTCAACCTGCTTATACTCATGACCTATTGATTTTAACAATTCCACGAGTAAGAGCCTGTTAGTAAAAATGTCATCAACGATTAAAACTTTCACACGTTTAAATTCTTAATTGTGAACCTGTCCAACCACTTCGTTTCATGTGAAAAATTGAGATTAGCCCAGTTCACTTAATGTGTTTACTATATCACGACTCACGATCTCTACATTGCTCCCATCCAGGTTTATGATCTTGTCATTTTTAAATTCTGTCAGGGTTCTGATAAAACTTTCTTTGGTAGTTCCTGCAAGTTCAGACATCTCCCTGCGAGTCAGTGGAAAAGTAAATTTCTGATTTCCATAGATATCATCAGCAAAATAGATGAGCACATCTGCTAATCTTCCAGGTAATTGTTTGTGTGATTGTCCCATTAACCGTTTAAAAATAAATAGCCCCTCCTGGCTGATCAGGCTTAACAATTGTAAGGCAAACTTACCATTTTCCATTATAATGTTCCGGAAAGCATTCAGATCAATAAAACATATTGTGGAATCCTCAATAGCAGATGCAGAATATTGGTGTATCTGATCACCCATAACAGACAAAAGACCAAGATAAGATCCCTGTGTAGCCAACCTGAGAATTATGATCCTGTCGTTTCTGCTTTCTTTGTAAACCTTTACCAGACCACCAAGCATTACCATTATATGGGAAGTGCGGGTATTTTGCCTGAAAATATTATCCTTCTTTTTATATTCAACTGTACTGCTATTGTCCTTTAACAAAGCAATCTGCTCATCACTGAGTAATGGAAAGAAAGGAATATGTTCCTTACATTTCTCGAACAGGTATTTGTTATTGGGAAACACTTCAGGAAAACTTTAGATAAAAATACTATAAACTTTTCTATGATTAAAGAATATCAATGAAAAGTCAAAGGAACGCAGCAAATATAGTCTGCCTGTTGTTTGGACCTGATGATTTATATCATCAATAATTGGTAATACAAATCAATTATGGGATAATATACAGCTTTATTTTATTACTATTTTTACAATGGAAAAAGGAAGTATGGTTATATACTAATTAATTTGAGTTCAGGATGACAAAACAGAAAGAGAATATTCTTGTTATTGATGATTCAAATACAAATGTGGTCCTCCTGGAGGCCATTTTGAAAAGCAAGGGATATAATACCACATCTGCGATGAGTGTAAAGGAGGCCTTGCCTATAATTGATAGTAAGCCACCTAAATTAATCCTTCTTGATTTACTGATGCCCCAGGTAAGTGGTTACCAGTTTCTGGAAGACTTAAAGAAGAATGACGATACAAAAGATATTCCCGTAATCATTGTCTCAGCTGTAACCGGTAAAGAAAGCAAGACCAAATCCAAAATCCTCGGAGCGGTTGATTTCATTGAAAAACCTATAGATATCAAGGAACTGGTAAAGAAAGTTGAAAAAATATTGAATTGATCGTATGGCTGTCATTTTCATATCCTCAAAACAAACAATCGAAAAAACCTCGCCAGGCTATATCCTGATCCGCATATGCGTGTATGACTATTATTAACAGATAGTTCTGGTATATTGTTATGCACTTTGGATTCTATCCTTGTTAAAAATTCCCTTCAGATCAATCTGTTAATAGAGGAATAATAAGTATTTTTATTCAATTGAAGCTCCCCGCCGTAAGCGGCGAGGAATCTTCGATCCTTTTTTGTTTATTATTTTTGTTCTCGCTAATCCCGCCCCGAGTAATCGGGGGGGGGAAACGAGTTCCTGAGTTCGGAGAAGCCAATGCGCTCGCAGGATTCAACTTTTTTTATTATGGCAGATAAATGGCAAACAGACCTGACTATTAGATATACTGTTTATGGTATATTAATCGGACTTCTCTTCCCGGTATTGTCATTTATTATTCATGCTGCTGCCGGAACTGTCTCTATTACACTCGCCGGAATAAGGCAATTACATAATCTCTTCCCTGCACAGTATTTATTTGATGGTTTAATTCTGGCAGGAGGGCTGGCCGGTTATTTCCAGAGTCGCTTTGTCTGGTCCTGCAAAAGCAAGATAAATCAATTGCTTATCCAGGATAAAAAAGTAACAGGCGAGACACAAGAATTTATTAGTAAGTTAACAAACAATGAACTGGATGCAGAGATACAATTGAATGAGAGCTATATCTCGCTTCAGGAGTCTTTGATCCATCTCCGTAATTACCTGAAAAACAATATCAGTGAAGAAAACAAGCGGAAGACCGAAGATTATCAGCGCTCATGGAAGTCAGAGGGTTTGGCCAAATTTGGAGAAATTTTACGCAGGGATGTGGACAATATGGAAGAATTCGCTTTTAACCTGATCAGTCACCTGGTGAAATACCTGAATGCTAACCAGGGTGGTTTTTTCCTGGTTGAAGTCAATGATAAAAATGAACCTTATTTTGACATGAAGGCATGCTATGCTTTCGACAGGCGAAAATTTACTGATAGGGTGATCGAATGGGGAGAAGGAATTGTCGGGACTTGTGCGCTTGAGAAGCAGAGCATTTATATGACTGATATACCGGAGAATTACCTTACAATTACATCCGGTCTGGGACATTCGAATCCCAACAACCTGTTATTGGTTCCGCTGATGGTCCAGGATGATGTATTCGGGATTGTCGAACTGGCATCATTCAACCCCATTAAATCGCATGAGATTGAGCTGGTAGAAAATATTGCTGAAAGTATTGCCATTACCATATCCAGTGTTAAAAGCAATATCCGTACTGCTGAACTCTTGAAAGAATCACGACAGCAAGCTGAAACCCTTGCCTCACAGGAGGAGAAAAACAGGCAAAGTATGCAGGAGCTCAGAGATACTCAGGAACAAGCTGCCAAACAAGCAGAAAAGTTCATCAGTTTTACAAATTCAGTTAATCATACACTGATCAGGGCGGAATATGACACTGAGGGTATACTGCTGTATGCTAATACCAGGTTTCTGAGGAAGCTTGGGTTCTTCAGTAATTCTGAGGTGGAAGGCAAACACATTTCCATGTTCCTGGATAATAAGGACAGGGAATGGTTTGATGAGATTTGGAAAAGGTTGTCTGAGGGAGGCAAGCACTATGAAGGATACATGAAGCACATGACAAAGAACGGGCAGGACCTTTGGACTATGTCGACCTATACCTGTGTGAGAAAAGACGATGGTTCTGTTGACAAGATCCTTTTCCTTGCTATTGATTCGACCGATCATAAAAAGCAAAGTCTCGATTATGAAGGACAGATTGAGGCGATCAACAGGTTAAACATTAAAGCAGAATTTGCACCTGACGGTAAATTCATTAACTGTAATGAGCTTTTTATCGATACATTTAAATATACCATGAATGAGCTTGAGGGCATGTCGGTATTTGATTTTATCGATAAGAAAGAATTGGAAAACTTCAATGAGCTCTGGGAAAATGTGACCAAGGGCATCCCCTACCAGGGACAGATCAAGGCATTTACGAAATATGAAGACGAAAAGTGGTTCCGTGCTGCTTATACGGCTGTTAATGATATGTACGGGGAGGTTGCCAAGGTCATTTACCTGGGTAATGAGATCACCAATGAAAAGCTTATGGAGATTGAGAGCCGGAAACAGACCGATCAACTTCGGTTGCATGAAGAGAAACTTAAGCTGAATGAGATTGAACTCAAGAAACGGCTTGAGCAATCACGTGAAGAACTTGAAAACCAGTACAGGGAGGTTTTGAAGGAAAGGGACAGGTTTGAGCGATCGTTAGATGCACTGCACGACATTGTCCTGTCCATCGACCAGTTGAGTCATATCCTGTACATCAATAAATCAGGAGAAAAATTCTGGAATGTCAAATTGAGCCAGGTAAGGGGGAAAAATGCAACGGTTTTATTCCCGGGATACCCTGATGAGTATGACAGTTTCATTGTCTCTTTCCTTTCTCCTGAAAGCACCAAGATTACCGGTGAGATCAAACATGTGAAATTATCAAAGGGAAAGGGTAAATGGATGGATTTTGATATGCTGCTTTCAATAGCGGAAACTGAGCATGAAGTCAGCTATACAGCATTTATCAGAGCCTGATCCATTCCCTTCACTGATATTTTTGACATCATGGGAAAAGACACACCGTAATTTTTCCGGGCATTCATAACACAAGAACTTAAAAATATACTTAAAAGGATTAAATACTTTTCCATACAGCCTTAATAACAAAATATTTGACCCGATTGTTCACCATACTATCCTTTTCGCCTGAATAATCCTGATCTGATGTTTAAATACAAAGATATCAATAATGATCCTGCAAGTCCCAGCACGGTCACTAAATCAACCAGTCCCTGCTCAAAATCAGATCCCGTTATCCGGTCGGTAATATATTTAATATATGATGATGGCAATCCGGCATGTCCAAGTTTTTCAAGTACGCTAAAATGCCAGTCAGTAAGCGGACAATAGCCAAATCCATAAAAGATTCCCAGAAGTGTCCAGGAAGCAGCAGTCAACAAAATAATCAGCAGATTTAGCCTGCGTACTTTTGACCAGATCCATCCAAAAAGGATAAAAATGATTAAAATTGTATGGAATATCAGAAAAAATGTGTCCAGGATTTTATACCCTAACATAATGGCTGGATTTAATAAATCTAATTTAGGTATTTGTGATAAATGTTGATGAAACACTATAATATAAATATTTCAGGACGAGTTCAGGGGATTGGATTCCGATATTCTGCAAGAACCATTGCCAGGAATCACAATATCTCTGGTTTTGTCAGAAATGAACCGGATGGTTCCGTATATATTGAAGCCGAAGGAAAGCCTGAAAATCTGGATCAGTTCTTGCATTGGTGCTATAAAGGACCTGGTTCCGGCAGGATCGACAGGGTAGTTTTCAATGAGGCACCGCTTAGAGATTTTGATAGTTTTAATATTAAACATTTTTAGATAATAAAATACAGACTGATGTTGCAGCAGCTTATTGCATTTATGGTTATTTGTACCTTTCAGGTATCCATTCTTTTTGCACAGGGACATGAGGAGAGGTTTAACGCGATTGATGTGCTTCACTATACCTTCCAGGTTGAACTGAACGACGAAAATGATCAGGTCAAAGGGCAGGCGGCTGTTCAGGTTTCTTTTAAAAAGCCACTGGATAAGTTTCCTTTAGACCTTAAAAGCAAAAATAAAGATGGATTGGGGATGGTCGTATCCAAAGTCCTGGAAGATGGCTCACCTGTCGATTTCGATCATTCAGAGGATAAGCTTACCATTAAGCCGAAGGTGACCAGTACAGGTGAAAAAAGGACATATATAATTGAATATATGGGTGAACCACAGGACGGAATGATCATTGGCCAGAATAAGTACCACGACCGTACCTTTTTTGCCGACCATTGGCCTGACAGGGCACATAACTGGCTTCCCTGCGTGGATCATCCGTCAGACAAGGCCATTATTGAGTTTATTGTGACTGCCCCCAGTCACTATGATATCATTGCAAGCGGTTACCTGGTGGGTGAAGAGGTTAATAAGGGTATGAAAACCGCACACTGGAAAACCAAAGTGCCCCTTCCCACAAAGATATCGGTCATTGGCATTGCCGATTTCGAAATCGTTGACTTGGGTAATTTCAACGGAGTGCCGTTATCGGCCTGGGTATATCCCCAGGAAGCCCAATATGCAAAAGATGCTTATTCTATCACAAAGGATGTGCTGGAGTATTACAGTATGATGGTGGGCCCCTACCCCTGCGAAAAACTGGCTAATGTACAGTCTAAAACCATTTACGGTGGCACGGAGAATGCAGGTAATATTTTTTATAATGAGAACCTGGTTGTTCGGAATGGACGGCCGGTATATGAGCAGCATGAGGATGTTGTGGTCCATGAGCTCGCTCATCAGTGGTTTGGCAATTCTGTATCCGAATCAAACTGGTATCATGTCTGGATTAGTGAAGGCTTTGCTACTTACTTTACCGATCTGTTTATTGAGCATATGTATGGGGTGGATTCGCTGAATAAGAGACTGATTTCTGAGCGGAGGCGCGTTATAGGGTACACCAACAACAGAAGATATGCACCTGTTGTGGATACCACTCCGCGGGCGCCACAATATTTGTTATCAGCCCTCACCTATCAGAAAGGAGCCTGGTTCCTGCATATGCTGAGACACAAAATAGGGGATGAACTATTCTGGCAAAGCATACAGAAATATTATGATACATATAAGCTGAGCAACGTTCTTACTGAGGATTTCCAGGAAATTGTTGAGCAGGTATCAGAAATGATGTTGGATGATTTCTTTAAGCAGTGGCTTTATACAGCCGGCCATCCTGTGCTTTCTTTAGATTGGAAATATGATTCGGGAAAGATCAGTATCGACCTCGGGCAGCATCAGCCGGATTATGTTTTTAAATTTCCAATTGATATCCAGGTAAAATTCGCCGGCAATCCCGACTTAATTGAAACATTTTACATTGATAAAAGGAAACAGACTATTGAGATAAGATCCGACCTGGAACCTGCAGAGATAATTCCCGATCCGGAAGTACGTTTGCTTTATGAATTTAAGGAATAGTTATGTTATGCGCTGCCTGCAGATTTTCTTTTATTAAGGGCCAGAATTCCGCTCACCAGCAACCATCCTGTCAGAATCAGAATAATGATTGAAATAGCAACCAGCAAATAATCCTGTTTGCCAAAGAAGCTTATCAGGTTGGTAATACTTGCCCATAGTGTGACAAAGAGCACAAAGACCATTGGAATTACCGAGTATAATATGTTCTTCTTCCTGAAGAAGAGGTATATGGTAACTATCCCCAGCGCCAGGGCAGCAAGAAGCTGGTTCAGCGAACCGAACAGAGGCCAGAGCACCAGTGCGCCTGTTGCTCCTGGTTTAAGGAAAGTCATGATCATGGCTGCGCCAACCACAAAAAAAGTCGCCACATACCGGTTATTTACCGGCCGCCGCACCTTCCCGGATTTATCACGGAAAATCTCCTGCAATGACAACCTCTGTATCCTGGCTGCCGAATCCAATGTTGTATTGGCAAAGCTTACAATAAAAACAGCGATTATTGATTTTCCTATTATTTCCGGTATACCAAAACTACTGTACAGGTTGGACGCGCCGGTTACAAATGCCTCAAGTTTTGAATCAATGCCACTGAATGCTGCCCAGGAACTGTAATGGTGCCGGAAAGCTTCGGCACCCTGGTATAAAACACCATCCTTTTCCATTCCCATACCCAGTCCGGCAGAAACGGCCATTATAACGAGCACGGCCAGAAAACTCTCCCAAAGCATACCACCGAATCCAATGAATAGCGTATCGCCCTCCTTATCGACCTGCTTTACAGTTGTGCCTGAGCTTGCCAGGGAATGGAATCCCGAGATAGCTCCACAAGCAATGGTTATAAAAAGTACGGGCATCATATTGGGTATGTCTGTGCCTGATTCAAATGCAGCTGAATTGATGGCCGGCGCAGAAATAACAGGGTGAGCCACAACCAATCCAATAATAAGCATGATGATGGCTACAAGCAACTGATGGGAATTGATATAATCTCTTGGTTGCAATAACTTCTGGACCGGTACGGTAGAAGCAAAATAGACATAAATAAAAAGTAAAATACACCAGGTTACCACAGAAGATCCCATAATTGGTGGTACTGTGATGGGTAAATATACACCGATGATTACGGTCCCATACATTAACAAAACGGCGATGACAGAGAAGAGCAGATCATTGAAACCCTTTCTGATCATCCAGCCCAGGCTAACAGCAATGGGAATCTGCATCCAAACCGGGAATACAGCCTCAGGATAGAGTTCGAAAAGTACCCCGACTATCATGGCAAAAACTGAAAGCACGATGAACAGCAGTAATTGCATGATGAACTGGAATGCATAGCGGGTACCAGGACTGATCAGGTCACCTGTCAGGTCGCCAATGGTTTTTCCCTTGCTCCGGGCCGAGACAACCAATGTGGAAAAATCGTGTATCGCCCCCATGAAAATCGATCCCAGGAACACCCAGATAAAGGCAGGAAGCCAACCCCAGATCACTCCGATGGCAGGTCCGACAATCGGACCAAGACCAGCGATGGTAGTAAAATGGTGACCAAAAATGATATGGCGTTTGGTTGGGACATAATCCACTCCGTCGCTGAACTCATGGGATGGCATTAAAAAATCGGCCTGCAGACGGAACAGTTTCCTTCCCAAAAACCGGCCATAAAAACGGTAGGCCAAAACATAGCCTACCATGGCAATAACAGTCAATACGAGAGAGTTCATCAGCCGAATTTAAATTTTTTCCGGACTTCATCTTCCGTGGGTTCTTTTTTTGACATCAGGGTGTGATATATTTGAAAGATGTCACTAAGATAATAAACTTAGTATTATTGGGGGGGTAACCCCCGGTTACCCCAATTTTCTCAGGCGGGTCATTCTATAGAGGAATGATATTTTCCTCCTTTAACCAGCCAACATTGCCGTCTGCAAGTTTTATTTCACGCCAGCCTGCAAGTTCGTCGACGATGGTAATACGGGTGCCTTCGTGAAGCTGGAATAGCTCTGTTCCGCTTTCATCAGGGGAACTTTTTATTGTAACTGACGGAGATATTATGATAGCGTAA
>JADHVS010000133.1 GCA_016783865.1 Bacteroidales bacterium | reverse complement strand
CTGCCCGGTATTAATGATCTCTATCCAGTCGTCGGGGTTCCCGAATTCATCTGTTAAACCAGTTAAATTAGAGGCCATCACTTCATTGATCTTAAGGCTGATTGTTTCATCTGCCTTCTCCATGATAGCATGAATCTGTAAATCTCCCCCTATTATTATTTCAGTACGTGGGGTATCAATGACTACCTGATTAACCTGGCTCGTTGTATTCCCGGTCAATTCGAGGTCAAAACCCAAATCTGTACTGTTGGCGGATGACTGGTGAATTTCAACAGCCAATACATTCCGGCCATCAGCAAGCAAGCTCGTATCCAGGTTAAATTTATAAAATTCGGCTTCATCACTATCGGATACGGGGGTCAGGGACACGGATTGATAATTGATCTCTCTTACTGACATATTGGAGCGTATTGCTTCAATACCGTTCAGGTAGGCAACAGCTCCATCATCCCTTAAAAGATTCAGGTACAGGTTAACCAGTGAATCCTTATCTTCAATGTTAAATTCACTTCGGAAATAGTAGGTTATATATTTATTTTCAGCATCTGTTCCATAACTGATAAGGGTTTGTTCATCCCCGTCACCGTAACCAAATTTTGCAGTTCCGGTTTTCCAGCCTGAGTCATCAAAATCGGGATCAGTCCATTGGGTGCCCTGGTCGGACCCGTCATCCAGGTATTTCCATTCACCGGCGGCAGGGATTAAAGTCAGTTTCTGATTGGCTAAGCCGGTTAATTGCCATTCTTTAAAAACATAACCAGGAGAGGGCTTAATATCCAGTTCAACAGGGAGGCCCGGGTAATATTCCCCTGTAAAAGTGTTCTTTTCCAGGACAATACCATTAAGTACAATGTGTCCTCCTTCTTCGATGTCAAGGCTCAGATTCACTTTATCAGCATCATCGATACCAAATGTTTCCAAAAGATGGTTCAGTGCATATGGCGGCCGCTGCCATGCAAAGTCTTTCATGCCTTCTATGTAATTTTCCCATTCGGTCATAGAGAATATCCCTCCTTCGGATCCCCACCTCGCAATGTGTCCGGGCATCTCATTTTCCAGGTTACTTTTCAGGCTGTCAACTATCCCAACCACCCTCTCAGGTTCATAGGTAGTATACAGATGGCTCAGGTATCTGCTCACAAATTGATTTACAAATTCCTGGTTCTGTGTTAGCTTAATAAAAACACGCGTTGCCCATGGTGCCTTAAGATCTTTGTTTACGTAATCATCCATGTCGGGATCAAGGGCTTTATTGACCAGCATGTTTGTACTCACCGGTGCCCATTCAAAGCCATTGAAACCGAATTCAGTATCGAATAACATCCATCTCCATTTTCCGTGTTCAGTTTTTGGCCTCCATAAGCGGTAATTGTTTCCCGGCCAATCGATATTGCATGAGTAGATCTCTGCTATCATATAATTGATAAATTCTTCAATATCAATCATTGATTCTGCCTGGTGGTACAATTCATCGCCAGAGAAGTTATTGTCCTCCATAAAATCCATCATTTCATTATATAATACATCATCACCCACAACTGCCTCATTATGTTTAATGATATCTATGCTGTCCCTGTCCACTCCATAATGGACCTCGCAATAATCTTCATTATGCTTGTCACGGATGTTCAGGATCCCCCAATATTCGCCATTCAGATAAATTACGGCAGGCTGGTAAGATTGATAATCCACATCCATCTGGTTTTCAATTACAGTGTGTATCAATGCATCCCGGAAGAGTGTACCGCGCCAGCCTCCCGACCAGTCGTTAGCTGAGTTCCTCAATATAAATGATTTGTAAAGATCAATATCCTTCCTGTTGGGTAATAAGGGGTAATTAACAGGCCCGTCACCATAAAGGTTCCTGGTATGGATAGAGAATGATTTTTGCGCCCGTGCCCGGCTGGTTCCACCAAAAATCTTTATTCCCGCATTCAGGCTGAACTCCTGGTTACCTGCTGCATTAAAATATTCAAGCCCGCATGGTCGTTCCCATTCTTCCATGTAATTCACATAAATTCCAGTTAAAGGGTCCCATAGATTGGATGGGTTGGTTGAGAGGGACAGGACGGGGAGGTCGTGATCAGGCTCATCAATGAAGAAAGTGTTGCTGATGGTATTTCCGGGCATTTTATCCGTTTCAATAATGCGTGCCCTGATCAATGAGGTTTCTGAAATGGTCAGCTGATTAATATATTCTTGTGAATTTGAATCAGGCTCCGAACCATCTATTGTATATCGGATATTTCCATTGCCCTCAGGATTGGTAATTCCCAGGGTAATTGTCCCGTTATAAAATCCTCCCGGAGTGGAAAATGCTGGTTGGGGAGAAATCCCGGTATAGTAGGATGAAGTATTTGGACCCCCGGGGGTGGGTAGTACAAAAAAATGCCATGTGTTGTCCAATATGGTTCTTCCATATGAGATATCGGAGTATTGTTGTCCGTAAGATATGGTATCGACAACCTTCCCATCCCGATTATACAGCCCGATCTGCTCCCCCGAGCCAGTTAATTTAAAAGGGGCATGTAAACCGGTATTTTTATCGTCCATCCAGATGATCAGATAGCTGTCAGCCGGAATGTTAACACCTTGGGGGATTGTCCATCTGGCAGGGTTGGAAAGATCATCGGTAAGGGAATAACCTGATAAATCAACAATCGAATCACTGCTGTTATAGATCTCCACCCAATCAGAATATGTCTGAAAGTCAGGATCGACGTTGAAAGTGGTATTCAATGCCAGAAACTCATTGATCCTTAATTGGCCGTCAACAGGCGGAAAGATAAAACAAAATAAAGCGATCAAATATTTTGTCGAAAAATGTAAGTACCTGTTCATGATTATGGAAAAATCCTGGGACACGATGAAAAGTTAAAATTAGGAAAAATTGGGAAAGGTTTGATCTGGCCCTGCAGGGTGCAGGCTAAATGTCATGGTGTTAGTATTTTATGTAATAATTTCCAGCGAGTGCTTCGCATTTCAAGACCCATTTTTTCTAATCCAGGTTCCTTCCTGTCTTCCGATCGCCCCGGCTGAAATTTTTACAGATGTGTTTGATGATCTCATTGGAAGTCGACTCGACAGGTTTATTGGTGGTGTTGATGATTGTGAATCCTGCGAGCGCATTGGCTTCGCCGAACTCAGGGGTTTGTTTGGCTTCGCCGAACTCAGGGGTTTGTTTGGCTTCGCCGAACTCAGGGGTTTGTTTGGCTTCGCCGAACTCAGGGGTTTGTTTGGCTTCGCCGAACTCAGGAACTCGTTTCCTCGCAGCTTGCTGCGAGGAGAGTCAATTTACCCCTGACATGATAGCTATTGGAGGAATGTATTAAATTTATTCACACGATTCAATTTTATAATTATCAGATAATAAAGTAATTATAAAATTAAATGCGTATGCAACCACTTCGTTCTCACAAGAAAAATTTAATCATTACCTTTTGGAAATAAAATGATTAAATTTATTCATGTTCGTTTCACTATGAAAAATAAACACTGGAGCAGGAGGGATCTCCTGAAAACCATGGGTTTCGTTGCCCTGGGAACTTCTGTGAAACCTGCATATGCGGGTTATGGTTTCCGGGATGGGACTGTTATATATCCCATAAACAAACGTTACAAAAAACCTGGCAAACCGGTTACCTGTGTTGTTCTGGGAGCCGGTGGCAGGGGGAATGTATATGCAGGTTACAGCGAACACTTCCCGGATGAGGTAAAAATTGTTGGAGTCGCTGAACCAATACCATTTCGCCGTGAACGGTTTGCTGAGAAATATAAGATCCCTGCAAAACATCAATGGGTCACCTGGGAGCATGCACTGCAAATACCCAAATTTGCCGATGCCCTGATCATTACTACTCCCGATCATTTGCATTACAGGCCGGCCATTGAGGGTTTGAAGCTGGGATACAACCTGCTGCTCGAAAAAGCTATTGCCCAGTCATGGGATCAGTGTAAAGACATTCTGAATCAATCGCGTACTTCAGATAAGATCGTTGCCATCTGTCATGTATTGAGGTATACACCCTATTTCAGGAAGATGAAGGAGATGATTGACTCGGGAAGTGTCGGCGACATCATCAGTGTACAGCACCTGGAGCCTGTTGAGCATATCCATATGTCGCATTCATTTGTAAGGGGTAACTGGAGAAATACGGCTGAATCGAATCCAATGATCCTGTCCAAATCATGCCACGATACAGATATCCTCAGGTGGCTGATCGGCAAGCCATGCAAAAAGGTCTCATCGTTTGGTTCATTAAGACATTTTCGTACCGACCAGGCCCCTCCTGGCAGCACTCCCAGGTGCTCTGACGGGTGCCAGGTGGAAAGTGAATGTCCCTATTCTGCACTTGAAATTTACCTGCGACGAAAGACATGGTTGTGGCACCTGGCCATCCCCGACAATGAGGACGATACCGTATTAAATGCCTTAAAGTCAGGACCATATGGGAAATGCGTTTACCGTACAGATAACGATGTGGTGGATCACCAGGTAATGAATATGGAGTTTGAGGATGAAATTACTGCAGCCTTTTCGATGGAAGCCTTTACCCATTATGGAGGAAGGAGAACAAGGATATTCGGGACAAAGGGGGACATCATCGGAGACAACCGGGAATTGACATTAACGGATTTTTTTACCGGAGCTCAGGAAACCTGGGATGTAAGTATGTCTGACATGGCAGAGTCGGGTCATGGTGGCGGAGACTATGGCATCATGCACGATTTTATCCAGGCAGTCAGCCAGCAGGATCGATCCCTGCTGACCTCAAACATCGAAGCCTCCATGGAGAGTCACCTGATGGGCTTTAAGGCGGAGGAAAGCAGGTTAAATGGTGGCAGGGTGGTGGATATGGATATGAAAAAGGATTAAGAAAAAAATAAGTTGCTGGTTACAGGTTTCAAGTTGCAGGTTTCAAGTTGCAGGTTACAAGTTGCAGGTTTCAAGTTGCAGGTTACAAGTTGCAGGTTACAAGTTGCAGGTTTCAAGTTGCAGGTTTGACCTTTGACCTTTCATGATATTGGTTGCCTGTACAAAACAATTTGAACTGATTACACGATCTTCCTGCCGTGATATTCACTGGCCCTGATCAATTGATGAACCTCCTCAAGGTTTTGGGCGGTAACTCGTCCCGCAACAAGAATGGTCAAATCATCAGCTGCCGCACGAATCATTTCTTTCAGCAGAACTGATCCCTGGATCGCTGTGTCTGCCTTTCCAGAGCTCAATATATGAGTTACGCCTGGTATTTTTTTCAATGATTCAATCCCGCTCAGCGGATCTGTTGATTCATCAATGGCCTTATGGATGGTGACAGGCAGGGGAGCGGCTTCCTGCACAAGCTGCCGGATAAGCGGGATGTCCAGCTGGTTCTCAGGAGTCAATGCCCCCGTAACAAAACCTTCAATACCGGTTGCTTTGCAGGTGTTGATATAGTTCATCATTAGAGCGATCTCGTCCCGATTAAAAACAAAATCACCTCCGCGGGGTCTGACCATCACCCTGACAGGTATATCGCAGCTTTGCAAGACTTCTTCAACCAGGGCAATGGGAGGAGAGATCCCGCCCAGATCGAGCCGAGAGCATAATTCAATCCTGCCGGCACCCTGTTTTTCTGCCATGACAGCCTGTTGTACCGATTCGACACATGCTTCTTTTATCATCACTTCCCGGAATATATTCATTACAAAAATACCTAAGTTGCTGCAAATTTGCTGTTTATAAAAATAGTTTATATTTGGTAACAGAATCTGGAAAGTTTTAAAGTATAAAAACTTCATGCCGGAAACAATTCGATCTTTGAATAAGGCTTATTTGAAGCATTTGAAAAATGCTAAAAGCGATGCAGTTGGTCAGTTTAAATTTCTTAACCAGTACCTGACCGACAGGAATTGTACATTCAAGGATAAACCGATGCCTTCTCTCCTGAAACCCAATTTTGTATCAGAGGAGCAAACCCGGATCATTACCTGGTCGGTTGAAAAGATAAGCAGCGCCCTGAATAAGTTTATTTACTTATTTATCCGGGATGAGGAAGTGCGCAGGATCATGAATTTCTCCAGCAGGGAGGAGGAACTGTTTACTATTGAGCCGGGATATGACAAACCTTTGGTTATTTCGCGGCTGGATGCCTTTCAGGGCGATATGTCTGTCAAGTTTCTGGAATTCAATTGTGATTCACCTGCCGGAATTGCTTATGCAGATATCCAGGAAGACGGATTCAGGGAACTGTTTAAAAACTACCCCATTTTTGATAACTGGAAAATTAATTACTTCCGCCGGCAGGAGCGATTGTTAAATGCCCTCATTAAATGTTACAATGAGTACAAAGCTGGTAAGCCTGGTATGCCTGACCGGCCTGTTATAGCCATCATCGACTGGGTAGATGTTTCCACGTACTCCGAATTTATGATGCATGAGCAGTTTTTCAGCCAGAAAGGATATAAGACTGTTATTTGCAGTCCGTTTGATTTAACCTTGCGTGATGGCAGGGTTTATGCCTATGACACAGAAATTCATTTGATTTATAAGCGGGTTATTACCAGGGAGTTGCTTGAGAAATGGGATGAGGTTGCAGAATTTATCAGGTGTTTGAAAGAGGGCCGGGTCTGTTGTTGTAATCCTTTCAGGTCATATATTGTCGGAAACAAGAAAGTGCTTCAGCTTATTTCTGATCCCCGGTTCCAGCATATTTATTCAAAAGAGGAGCTAAAGGTTATACAGGAAACCATTCCATGGACCAGGATCCTGTCAGATACAACAGTAACATTTCAAGATCAAAAATACAGGCTCAAGGAGTTGATTCTGGACAATAAGGATCTGTTTGTGCTTAAGCCCGCCAACATGTATGGAGGCAAAGATGTATTTATTGGTATGGACACGGATCAACCGAGGTGGGAGGAGATCATGAATACGCACCTGCATAATGAGGATTGGGTGGTACAGGAATTTGTTGAAATCCCCATGGATACCTTCCCGGAGATTGGTGAAGAAGTCAGGTTTAAAAAGAAGTATGTTAATATTAATCCCTTTGCCCTGCTGGAAAAATATGCCGGCGCAATTTCCCGCGTTTCCAATGAGCGTGTAATCAATGTGAGTGCCGGTGGTGGTCTTATCCCCACACTGACTATTAAAAGAAGGGAAAAGGATAAATGATTTGCCGGCATTTTCACAGGACGAGTGGAGGGGAGAATTGTATAATGATAAGCTTGAGCGATTGATTCGTAACTTTAAAGAAACTGTGATAATTGTAAATAGTCTGCCAGTCTATAATCGCCTTCTGGTGACTTGTAACCTGTAACCCTGCCTGCCGGTTTACCTGCAGGAGGGCAGGCAGGCAGGCTGCAACCTGCAACATTTCATTCATGAGACTAACCTTCGCATTATTATTGCTCTTTCCAGGTATATCTGCCTACCCACAGGTGAACCACTCCGACGTCGTCCTGATATTCAATAATGTTTATCCTGACGGAGGTGATCTTTATGAATCCTGCGAGCGCATTGGCTTCGCCGAACTCACAGGTTTGTTTGGCTTCGCCGAACTCAGGAACTCGTTTCCCCGTAGCTTACTGAGGAGAGTCAATCCGAGGGCGGTTATTAAGTCCATCGAGATATTCCATATCTGATTCGGGTTGTTCAATTCCGGATTTATCAGTGGCTCTGCTCAGGATCAAGTAGCTGCCGGATTCCTGCAGAGTAAGCTCAACCTCCCCAAATGCCCATACTTTATCCTCCAGCTCACCGTTCACTGTTCACCGATCACTGATAAAGATTTGATATTCCTGTATATTTTTACTTATATTTATGGCATCACAAAAATCCAGATTTTGAAGTCTTTTATAATAATTCTAAATAGTTAACTTATAGTTATTTAGGCCTGTGGATGGCAATCATTATTCAGGTCTGTTTTATTTAACAAAACTTAAAAACTGCACCTATGATTGAAAGTAAATTATTCTGGTTTGTACCTGCAGCGTCGGTGCTTGCGTTAGTCTTTGCATGGTATTTTTTCCGCAACATGATGAAGGCAAGTGAAGGGACAGATACTATGAAGAGAATAGCTTCTCATGTGAGAAAGGGAGCTATGGCCTATATCAGGCAGCAATACAAGATAGTTGGGATTTTCTTCCTTGTGCTGACCATTATCTTCTCTATCCTGGCTTATGGATTCCATTTACAGAATCCATGGGTGCCGTTTGCTTTTCTTACCGGTGGATTCTTTTCCGGTCTGGCAGGATTCATTGGAATGAGAACAGCCACCTTTGCCTCGGCACGTACAGCCAACATGGCACAGAAATCACTCAATTCCGGTTTGATGGTAGCCTTCAGAAGTGGTGCCGTAATGGGACTGGTAGTTGTAGGACTGGGATTGCTTGATATTTCCTTATGGTTTATTGTACTGAATTTTGCCGAGAATGATCTTGGTGCAGGCGAGAAACTGACTGTGATCACAACAACCATGCTGACATTTGGTATGGGAGCATCCACCCAGGCCCTGTTCGCCAGGGTAGGTGGAGGTATATTTACCAAGGCCGCCGATGTAGGCGCCGACCTGGTTGGTAAGGTGGAAGCCGGTATCCCTGAAGATGATCCGAGAAATCCTGCTACCATTGCCGATAACGTTGGTGACAACGTAGGTGATGTGGCTGGTATGGGTGCCGACCTGTATGAATCTTATTGCGGTTCGATCCTGGCTACCGCTGCTCTCGGTGCAGCCGCCTTCCTGCATGAACCGGAACTTCAGTTTAAATCTGTCCTGGCACCTATGCTTATTGCAGGTGTTGGTATCCTGTTATCCATTTTCGGGATATTTATGGTAAAGACAAAAGAAGATGCTACACAAAAAACTTTGCTCAATGCCCTTGGACGCGGTGTTAATTTAAGTTCAGTACTTATTGTAATCCTTTCATGGGTTGTGCTCTATGTACTGAAAATTGAAAACATGTGGGGTGTATGGGGAGCCATTGTAACAGGCTTGATTGTTGGAATTGTGATTGGTAAAGCCACCGAATATTTTACCTCTGAAGAATACGGTCCAACTAAGAAAATTGCTAAAAGCTCGGATACTGGCCCTGCAACAGTTATTATTTCAGGCCTTGGTATGGGGATGTTTTCTACAGTTGTACCTGTTATTGCCGTAGCAACAGGAATTATCCTTGCTTTCTTGTTTGCCTCGGGATTTGATTTTGCCAACCTGAGTATGGGATTATATGGTATCGGAATTGCTGCTGTTGGTATGCTTTCCACCCTTGGGATCACCCTGGCCACCGATGCTTATGGTCCCATTGCTGACAACGCGGGTGGTAATGCCGAGATGAGCGGGCTTGATCCTTCCGTAAGAAAAAGAACAGATGCACTGGATTCACTTGGAAATACTACAGCTGCAACAGGAAAAGGATTTGCCATTGGTTCCGCCGCATTAACCGCACTGGCACTGCTTGCATCCTATATTGAAGAAATTAAGGTGGGGATAAAAAGGTTGCTGACAGAAACTGGCTGGACAGAATATGTATTCCCTAACAATATAACGGTAACAGCAGCTGAGGAAATGGATAAGTTTGGTATTGCTGATTTTATGGATCTGTTCCAGGTTCACCTGATGAATCCAAAGGTCCTGGTCGGGATCTTTATTGGTGCCATGATGGCCTTTATGTTCTCTGGTCTGACCATGAATGCCGTCGGCCGGGCAGCCGGCAGGATGGTAGAAGAAGTAAGACGCCAGTTCAGAGAAATAAAAGGTATCCTCGAAGGTACAGCAGAACCCGATTATGCAACGTGTGTTGCCATCTCTACCAGGGGTGCTCAGATTGAAATGATCGCTCCTTCATTGCTGGCTATTGTAATACCCATTGTAGTTGGATTGATCTTCGGAGTTGCCGGAACCATCGGACTGCTGGTTGGCGGACTGAGCTCAGGATTTGTGCTGGCCATCTTCATGGCGAATTCAGGAGGTGCATGGGACAATGCTAAAAAATATATTGAATCGGGACAGCTGGGCGGTAAAGGTTCAGAAAACCACAAAGCAGCCGTGATTGGCGATATGGTTGGCGATCCTTTCAAAGACACTTCAGGCCCGAGTCTGAACATCCTCATCAAACTGATGTCGATGATCTCGATTGTGATGGCCGGTGTGACCGTAGCGTTCAGCCTTCTTTAGAGAAATGATCTAAAATGAACTGGAATGAGCTAAATTTTAGTCAATTTAGTCATTTGTAACTTCTCAGCTCAACTTTCTCTCCATCAAAAACGGCATAAGTATAATTCACGATCCAGTCGCCCAGGTAAAATAATTTACTTCCTTCTGCCAGGTTAAATTCCAACGGAAGGTGCCTGTGTCCGAAAATAAAATAATCGAAGTATTCTTCTGCCAGTTTTTCCCTGGCAAACAGGATCAGCGCTTCTTTATCTTCCCCGAGGAACCCTACAGAAATTCCTTTGGAATACCTGCTGTTTTTTGACCAGCGATGGGCAAAGGCAGTGGAGAAATTTGGATGGAACCTTGCATACATCCACTGAAGTGTTTTACTGGTAAAGATCCTTTTAAGAATATGATATCCCTTTTCCCCACGCCATAATCCATCTCCATGGGCGATGTAAAACTTTAAATCGTTATAGGTGCGGGTGATGGGGCCTTTGTGGACCTCGACACCAATTTCTTTGGGCAGGTAATCGAAAACCCAAACATCATGGTTTCCAGTGAAATAGTGTACCGGTATGCCCTGGTCAGTGATCTCGGCCACTTTGCCAAGAAATCGTGTAAATCCCCTGGGAACCACCTTCTTATATTCAAACCAGTAATCAAAAATATCCCCTACCAGGTAAATCTCAGTAGCATCTTGCCGAACCTCTTCCAGCCATCTGACTAATATCTTTTCCCGTTCAACGCTCTTCTCAGCCGGATGCATTCCGAGGTGAGCGTCCGAAGCGAAATATATTTTATGATTATCCTTCAATTCGTAATTTTTAAGTCTGCAAGTCTACGAGTCATAAAGATAAACACTTGAGGACTTGAGGACTGGTAGACTTTTAATAAAGATTCTACAACAATTTTTCAATCCTCGATTCCAACTCATCAATAGGAGGATTCTTTTCCACAATTTCAAACTCCCGGTTTATCAGAAATATTGTCGGAAGTTCAGTAATATTATACACTCCTGCAACGATCGATTCGGGATAGGACAAATCGCTCACGTTTATCCATGTAATCCTGTCCAGAATTATGTTTCGCGACCAGAGATTTCTGTCGGTATCGAACGATACCTGGAAAATCTCTAATCCTTTCGACTGGTATTTCTCATAAAACTCCTGCAGGGTATAATTAAAATCAGAACTGGGCTTGTCCCAGGAAGCCCAGAAACTAAGCAGTATTACCTTCCCCTTCAAACCAGACAGACTGATAGTATCTCCAAACCGGTCGGGCAGCGAGATTTCCGGAATACTGGATTCTGCTCCATCCACCATTTGCTGGATTTGGGCATTACGCAACCGTTGCTCAAGTACAGCGGCATTGGTCACCAGCGATTGTACATGAGCCGATTGGGGATAGACAGTATCCAGTGCCTGTCCGGTGATTTTCATGATCTGAATATCACGGTTTTTATAAAAAACAAATGTCTCTTCGTCGAGTTTTTGATACAGTGCGTACAGCGAGGCCAGGGAATTTGGATGTTCCAGGACGAATTTAATGCTGAAACTGCGCTGGTCTTCAATCGTCTGGATGAATTCTTCATTCAGCAGCTGGAACTGCTCATCGCTTATGCCAGGATTATTATCAATGATCCTACTGATGGAATCAAGTTTATGTAAGGTTCCGACCAACCGTTCGTTCAGTTGTTTAAGTTGTAATGAACCTTCAGATCCTTCGATGGAATAACTTGTTGGGAAACTCTCTGCATTGCATTGAATTACAGGCTTATCCTCAGGGCCAATCAATAAGGGAATAATTACCTGGTCGCCCAGGTGAAGATTGTAGAACTTCGGATAACCGGTCAATGCAGAAAGCGAAAATGAACCATCCTTACTAATTTCAGCCGAATCAATTGATATTATCGAGGTAACCTTCTGCTCATCAAGATAGATCCATTCAGCATTAATCCCCTCAACAGTGCCCGTTATTTTAAATCCAGGCTCCCTCACACAACCTAATGCAACTAATAAAACAGCTATAAATACTATATTTTTATTCATTTGAATCCTGCGAGCGCATTCCCCGTAGCTTGCTGTGGGGTTAGCGAGCGCAATTAAAAATTTATATAAAGGATCGATGTTTGGCTCCGCCGAACTCACAGGTTTGTTTGGCTCCGCCGAACTCACAGGTTTGTTTGGCTCCGCCGAACTCACAGGTTTGTTTGGCTCCGCCGAACTCACAGGTTTGTTTGGCTCCGCCGAACTCACA
>JADHVS010000014.1 GCA_016783865.1 Bacteroidales bacterium | reverse complement strand
AAGGCCAGATTCATTCTATTCTACTTTGAATTTTCCCGATCCATAGAGTATGTCACCTTGTAAGGATACTCCACGAACAAGGATATGATATTCGCCTGTCTCTGGTGCCGACCGAAAATGGAGTGTCTTCTTTTCATCTGTATCCAGGCAAACATTATCGATCCACAACAGGGTATTCCTGGTATCCGGGATCCTGTCCCCGTTATTTAATCGTCCCGATCGGTCGGTGAGGGAGCCGGCATCAGAAGTTTGATAGATCCCTGTTGTATCTTTCGATTCTATTAAACGTCCCGGGTGAAAGCATTGATAATCAAAAAAATAGGATCCTTCAGGCAGATCAATGGCTGCCATGTCACCCTTTCCTGAAGTAAAAATGATAATCCCGCCAAACATCATTTTCCCTTTCACAAACACTTCATCAATTACCTCGATCCGCTCAATTTTCAAGGGATCCATGGACAGGACAGCCCTCTGGTCAAACACCGGGATCTGGTCAATTAATATTAGTGGTGGAAACCGGATTATATCGGTGTTCTTACTCAGGATCTTCAGATATGGTTCGCCCCTTCGGAAATAAACCAATACTTCGGGAACAAGGTTTTCAAAAACTTCTGTCATGTTTGGAAGGTCAACATAGTCTTCAATAATTATTTTTGATGGAGGTATGCTATAAAACGGGACCATGGATCCTGTTTCGGTTGAAGCGGCGGAATCCACATCAGCCTGCACATAAGCCATCGAAAGTTGCATATTCAGTGCCATCCGGGTTGCTGCCTTAGTCTTCTCCGGGGAAAGTAAAAAGGGACCCGTTCCGAAAGGGACAGGGACCGATGCAAAATCCTGATCAATCCGGATTTCCCGCTTAATACCATCTGAAGCTTCACCGGCAACAAACAACTCCTGGATACCGCTCCTGTCGGGCACGGTCAAAATGAATCGGCCCATCTCATCGGAGCGGGCAGCAAAATAACCGGGATTCTCTCCCAGGAGGGAAAAATGCAATCTTGTTTCGGGGGCCGGTAACTGATCCTCAATTTGGACCACCCTTCCTGAAATGGATACTCCCCGGATATCCGGCAGATAATCAAAACTGAAATTCACATCCGTTCCGGGAACCTTAAGGTTTACGTGGGCGGCCAGGGTATCAACCAGGCCGGCAGGTACTACCGTTACGCAATACTCCCCGGGAAGGGAATACTCAGCGGGCGACAGGCAGAGATCAAGTTGTACCTCCTCACCCGGGGAATAGCTGGATTTGCTGGTTTGACACTGAATTCCCTGAAGGTCCATCCTGAACCTTTCAGCATCGGCAGCAGAGCTTTCATCACCCATATCCAGAACATCCTTTTTAAACGGATTGATTATGGTCAGAGGGACATAACAATAATTCCGGGGGTCATAATTACGCATCCACCGTGTGTAGGACCTGAGATAATATTTACCTGTCAATGCCTGCACAGGAATGGTCAGGTAACCTGAGCATCCCTTTCCACCATGGCGAAATTTTCCCTTCGCAACAGTTCTGCCGGAGGGCGTGACCAGTTCAACGTATAACACTTTACTCAGGATATCTTCTGCCATATCTCCGTTCATCCTGTAGAATGACCGAAAAAAGATCCTTTCATTCACCGCATACATATTACGGTCGGTAAATAAAACAATCTGCTCATGGTAATTTTCCGCTTCGTTTCGGTATATATCATCATACGGGACTTGTGCAAGCCCACTCATGGTATGGCATAAATACCAGATCTGGGAGATGATCAGGTAATATTTAATATTTCCTTTATTGTTCATCATTCCAGTAATCGGGTGGTTCAGTGGTACCCCCTTTCATTCTACAATCGAAACATGAGGGATCGCCGTATCCGTAAGGTGGTGAATCCGGATAAGAAGGGTCCCGGGAAAAAGAAATCATGTAAAGAAAGGTTTCCCCCAGCTCATTTACACCATTTGCTGTGTCAAGCGTACACGTAAATTCAGGGATGCGAAACCCAAATGTATTCTCCACGATGATACGCTTTTCCTTTACCTGTGAAGCATAAAAATAGCCCAGTACCTTTTCCCCGGCATCATTAACATTAAAAATATTTCCATCTGTACCGGAAGGTTGTTTTTCATATAACCCACCCCCTTCACTCAGCTGGTTTGTTATCCTGTCCCAGTAAAGATATGCCTCCTCTGAAAGAGAATGCTGGCTGGCCAGCAAACTGTATTTAATAAGCAGTTTGTTGGTCTGGTTTGACACAAAGCTCAGAGGATATCTGTTTAATTCGTTCTCTGAAAGGTACGTGGTTGAGGCTGTATACAGCTCCTTTACAGGTTGGGTTAAATAACATGTATACAGGGAATCAGCAAGTGGATTGAACGTGGTCAAGATGTTATTATTCCAGATGAATTGAATTCTGTATGCTGAATTGTATTCAAATGATTCTTCGAGCTTCCATAGAAAATTCCTGGATTCATTTCTCTCCCCCATCACATCCACAAAAAACTGAAGCCCGAAATAGGTAATATCCGGATCTTCAGTCTCCCGGCTTTCCACCCTATAATAAAGGTTCTGCAAGGATGGACATTCCAGCAGGGAGTCATATTCAGACTGGTACTCCTGCCCATCGGGTGTGAAAACATAAAGTTTATAAGCCTTATTCACGCCCAGAAAAGGTTCATCCAGGTATGCACTGTAAACACCCGGTCTGGTCTCTGCATATGTCACACCCGTTCCGTTAAAATCTTCAACACGAACCACACATCCCGTGACAGGGTTATAGGCCGGATCGTTATAAGGGGATGAGCGGCTGACTTCCACCAAATGCTCCCCGGGCCGGTCAGTAATCCTTCCGTTTACCACGAGAAGATCCTGCATCTCACTGATCTCCGGCTGATACGGTTCGACGCATGAGACGATAAAAAGCAGTAAAAATCCTATAAGCGTTTGCTTACTCGCTCGCATAGTTCCCAAGTTTAAAGTTCCAGGAAAGCGTTACTACCGGTTGACCAAAAATGGATAGTTTATAACCTTCGACCTTCCCCGCATCATTTTTAAAAAAGACCGAATATGCATTTTTCCTTCCCGTCAAATTATAGATATTCAACATCCAGTAGCTATGGACCTGTTTGTGCCTTTTCAGATTACCTTCGAGATTGATGGAAAGATCAATTCTGAAATAATCGGGCAGACGGTACATGTTCCTGTCCGAGTAATGGATATGCTGAACCTGCTCCATGTAATATATGGAAACGGGATAAGTTGCCGGGCGACCGGTGAGATATACCATATTTGCAGAAAGACTTAATCTCCTGTTCATTTTATAGTTAGACACAAGGTTCAGGTTATGGGGCCGGTCAAAATTTGAAGGATATGCCAGGCCATTATTAATATTTTCACCCGGGAATTCACTTGTTACAAGCATGGTTGACCTTGAATAACTGTACGCAAGCCAACCATTCAGCTTACCTGCATTTTTCCTTATCATAAGTTCCAGGCCATATGCCCTTTGCTCCCCCTGCAGGGTTACGAGTTCAACATCCGGATTATCGATAAACGTCGCACCATCCCTGTATTCAACCACGTTTGAAATCCATTTATGATACACTTCCAGGGATGTACTTATCCCTTTTTTCCGGAAATCATGATAATAACCTGCCGATACCTGGTCAACATGGGGTGGCAGGATATGATAATCGCATAATTTCCATTGATCAGTGGGGGATATGGCTATCGTATTGCTGAGCATGAAGAGAAATTGCCGGGCCCTGTTGTAGGATAGTTTTACTGAATTGTCTGCTCCAAGCAGATATTTCAGAGCCAGCCTTGGTTCAGGACCTGAATATTGTTTAATTACCCGGCCTGGTCCAAACTTCAATGTATCGGTAATAAAGCTCTCTCTTTTTGGCAAATTCTCTCCAAATTCCAGCACACTGGCCGGACCTAAAGCCATATAACAGGCATACCGGATACCTCCATATAAAGTAAATTTTGATGTAATTGTGATCTCATCGGCAATATACAGGGAAGTTTCCACCCCATTCTCAATCCCAAGATTTACCGGGATCTTCAGCGACAGATCTCCGTAAGGATCCACACGCCCCCTGTTAAGCCAGTAGTATATGGCATTCCCTCCGAAGCTGAGTTTATGGGCACCCAGGGATAACCAGCTAAAATCTGCTTTTACCTCATAATGGTCGATACGGTAATTATGACTAAAGGCATATGATGCTATGGTTTCATCTATGTTCTGAAATGAATATTCTCCGAATACTGCGGCCAGGTCACCAGAGATGCGTTCATTAAACCGGTGCTTCAGGAGTACAGAAGCACCTGCATTAGAGTATGCGTAGGTATTTGCAGAGCCCAGTGCAAAGTTGTCACTGCTGTAGTATCCAAAGGTTTTTACAAGGTTGTTCTCATCAGGTTCATAGGTAAAGGTTCCGGCCAGGTCATAAAAGGAAGCCTTACTCTTCCTGAGTTCAGGATCATCCAGCTGCTTTAGTATCCAGTCAGAATAGGTTGATCTGGCACTTAACACAAATGCGCTCTTGTTTCTCACCACCGGTCCCTCCACTGCTATATGTCCCGTAACCGGACTTATCCCTCCGCGTGCAGTATAATTATTCATATTCCCCTGTCTTGTGGATATATCAAAGAAAGATGCCAGCCTGCCACCATAACTCACCGGCAAATTACTTTTGTACAGGGAGAAATCCTTAACGATATCCGGATTTAGCGAGGAAAAAAAGCCAAATAAATGCGAGCTGTTATATACCGGTACTTTATTCACATAGATCATATTCTGATCTGCCGAACTCCCCCGCACATTGAATCCCGTTGCCCCTTCACCAACGGTTT
Organism: Bacteroidales bacterium; assembly: GCA_016783865.1. Next base: position 35,787 of record JADHVS010000014.1, on the reverse strand, counting down.
GTACCCCTGGTAACATCTGGGCTACTTTCAAAAGGTCTCTCTCTCCAAGTACAACAGGTATCTCTTTGACTATCTTGTGATCCAGGCGCTCAAATCCCATCTGGGTACCTCTTACATTATGGAATCTGCTGCCTTCAATCACTACCTCTGAGATCGGTATCAGATTTTTATTCATCATGATGTCCAGGTTTCCTCCTGACAGCACATCCAGGTAATAATGCCCCGGCTTCATTCCCATGCAGTTAAAGTCAACGGTATATTTCCCGGGAGGAAGCACAATACTGAACCGGCCATCAACATCAGTAACAGCACCTTTTTCTAATTCCTGTGCATATATTGTAGCACCAATAAGGGGTTCCCCGGTTTCACTGTCCACCATTTTGCCATTTATCACGGCCATTGTCTGGTTAGCACCAGGTGCACCGGTGCCTACAACAAGGGTTTCCCTTATACCGGCTTTCCTGCCTTCGATATATCGTTTTTCGGTATTCGTTAAGTCATTGTTTGATTCCCCCCCGGGTAAATGATTCGTCAAATCGCTTTTAACGGAATAATCAGGCAGTGTGAACACGACAGGTTTGCCAGGTGTAATAAAGACCTGTAAATCATCCGAGATATAAAAGGAGTAACCAGCCGGCAGTAATGCACGTGTCAGGGCATTCCTGAGCGATATCTCAGTGCCAGAAGCGGATATCCTTATTTCCCGCATCCAGGATTCAAGGTAATAAAAGCTGGCCCCGGTTTTTTGCTCAGCAATACTGACGAATTCGCTAAAGGGTACATCGCGCAGATGGGCAGGGAAAACCACATCATTTTCCTGTGCACCGGTCTCCAGGCATATAAGGATAAATATAAGGGTTGATATATATATTTTTCCTGTCAATTCCCGGATGTTGATTGTTCGTTTGATGAGATAAACTCAAGTAAATTGATTAATTTTTGCAGTGGGATATCCTGGAAACGAATACTGTTTTGCCTCAGATATTTTTTAATCCTTCTTTTTTCATCATCCTGAAAAAGGGATGCAAACGTTCTTCTATTGGAAAAGGGATAATGATTCCCGGCATAATCCAGATAATAGGTCCTGGCAGGATCTGTAAAATAGTCGGGATGCTGAAAATCGTAGCTCGTTTCCAATAATTCTTTCTCCCAATGAATGTAGCAGGCCAAACCGTTCATGCTGATCACCTGGTAGAACAAAGGCCCTTTTTCATCCAGTGTGAGTTTCTCAAAATAATTTCCGTCCAGTTCAAATGCATCTGTTAGTGAGGGACTTAAAATAATTTTTCTGACTCCTCCGGATCTGTCATAGTATTCAAGTACCAGGTGGTGTGAATAGATGTCGTAATGGATCCAAACATCATCGTACCTTTTGCCCGACAGAATTACTGCTCCCTGATGAGCCTCTTTTTTACCGTAATAGGGATGATTCAGCGCCCGGGAATACGGATAGTAGTACTGAATACCATTTATAAGTTCCTGATCGTATCCGTGTTTTTTCTGAATAAATTCCAGTAGATCCGGTTTTTCGATTGCCCCCTCCTCAATAGATTGTGCCCAGGCAGATAATGGATTGAATAACATCCAGAGATAAACCGGCAGTAAAAGCTTGTGAATAGATGAAATCATACACATGTCAATGTAATAATTTTTTTGCTCATAAATCGAAATATACCTCCCCTCCCCACATATAGCGGGATTGGAAAGCACACATACATGCATCACGAACATAGTTGATCATAGGAGCAGATTAGCGATTGGACTATTTAAGAAAGACCTTTTCTATGGCCAGACCATAGGGCTGATCATAATCCGATTCCGGAATTCCAGGTCCGATAGAAATCTGAATAGATTCGGCGTGATGGATATCAAAAGGCTTATCAAATTCGCCTATTGCATAAAACGGTAAAAATACCGGGAAAGCCCCTGGAAGGTTTATTGTCTTTACCCTCTCCAGTTCATCCAAATCCAGGGAATAGTATTCCTGACCGGGTTGCATGATCACAGTTCCTCCATAGGTGGTTCCGTCATCAAGAACAAGGGACAATTCCACCGGGAAAGGATTACTGCTGATGGCATATCCTTTGAAAACCAGCTCGCTGAAGTAATCCAGGTCGACAGTCCTGCCCCGGATCTTTTCCTTGAAAAAGAACCTGGACGCGAGGATATGAGGCGCCCGTTCCAGGTTCCATGTCCGCATCTGGACTACTGTTTCCCCGGGATTGGAGGAAGGAGCAGTCATGAACCAGGAATTTCCGTACATCTCTTCCCCATCTTTGCCTGCATTAAAAAGTACCACCGGTTGATCTTTATCCACTACGGCAATGGTATAAGGATCCTGTTGGAAAAAATCCCAGTCAGCAGGTTGGCCTTCCGCATCCGTTGGATAGGTTTTGTAGCCCCCGTTATCCTTAACAACGATATAATATCTCAGGAATCCCTCGCGGATCTTATCTGCCGGAATTTCCACTTCCCAGGTATAGCCGGATTTCTTTTCCATGACCAGGCGGTCCGGGCGCCAGCCGGCAAATAAGAATAGCTCTACAATTTCAGGTTCATTGACTGTGATCACCCTGGCCGACAACTTTACTGGTTTGCCGGAGGTAATTTCTTCAGGCGGATCATGCAGCAAATAGTTCTTCTTAATAGATGTTGGAGGTGCTACGAATTCATCAAGAATAAAATTGTTCCAATTATCTTTTCCTGAGAATCTTGTATTCTGCCCTTTCCGCACGAGTAAATAGGTCCCGGGAGAAATCCTGAAATATCCTCCGTCAGCCTCCCTGTTAATTTCATTTCCCTCATTAATTCCGTTAACAGAAAACTCCTTACCAAGGTCTGGCAGGTCAATCACCATCGGCCATTCCCTGTGGATAATCACTGAAACCTCTTTATCCAGACTGGCCCTCTCAAAGGGATCCCTTATCCATATGGCATCCGGCATGACCTCCAGCCTCCAGACACCCCGGTCCAGTCTGTCCAGAAAATATGCCCCGCATCCCTCGTATCCTACAACCGATGATGAGCCGTATCCTGCAATCCGTTCCAGTTTATCCTGAGCAGGTGGGAGAGATAAGGTATTGTTGGTATAAATGAATTCCTGGCCCGTGATCATTTCTGCAAGATCGAGTGAGTAGCTTACCCGGAATACATCAAAGATGGTATCTGCCGGATAGGTGGCGGTTTTTTTCCCTAAGGGTAATCTTCGAAATACTTCTCCCGCAATCATCAGGCTGAGTGCTTTCCGGGGTGCATAGGCCAGGTTCATGTAATGTGTCTGATACTCTGTATTCGCATATGCCATGAACATCGGATCGTATGAAAACTGTGTCACAAACTGGATGCCTGCCTCTTTAAAGCTTTTTGCCATATAGGGATGAATATAGGACCGGCCAATGTCAGCTGCATCGTACTCATAAACGATTTTGGCCATTTTGTGGAATCCCGGAACGGTATCATACGGAATGTTGTAAACGCTTGCATTTGGAAGGAAATTCCCCTTTACCTCATGACCAGCTACAAGACCGGATGGGTACCACTGAAAAGTTCCGCCCTGGATATCGGATGAAAAATATGCCCGTCCAAGATGTATGCTGTGGCTCACATTATAGAATACAGGTTTCCTGCAACCTGTATTGCTGATGGCATGAACCATGCGGTTAATGAAATCGCGGGTTTCGTCAATCGTTCCACTGTGATGTGGTTCATTACAAACCTCAAATGCAATGATATCCGGATCATCTTTATATGCTATCCCGGTGAAAGGATTTATATGGTTTACAAACTGCTCAAGATAGACCTCCTGTGCCCTGATAGCACCCGGGTCTGTCAGGCAATTCCCTTTTCCATATTTTGTCGAAAAACCGGGAGTTTTCTCCTCGGGTTCAGGATAACCGTTCCCCCAGAAGGCGATGGGCGTGATAATAAACTTGAATCCCCGGCTCTTCATTACATTCATCTGGTAATCGAACAGACGAAGGTGTTCATTCTCAATGAGATTACCCAGGGTGTCGCTGATCTCGCAATCCCATACATGGACACGGAAAGCATCCAGCCCCAGACGAACCAGATGATAGACATCCTGCTCAATGGCTGATTCATGATCCACATCGAGATAATTTGCAGCCCTGTAGGCATGTGCAAAAGGGACCGTATAATTCACCCCGTAATAACATATTTCCTCACCGTTATTTTCCCACCGAAGGATACCTTCATCGTCTACGAATGCATTTCTTCCCGGTTCCCTTTCATCAACTTGTCCCGTTGATACAATGGCAAATGATGTTAGTAAAAGTGCAGCCAGGATACAGATTCTTAATTGTTTCATTGAATGAGGAAATTTTAAATTATAATTCCGAAATATTGACTCTCCTCGCAGCAAGCTGCGAGGAAACGAGTTTCTGAGTTCGGCGAAGCCAAACAAACCTCTGAGTTCGGCGAAGCCAAACAAACCTCTGAGTTCGGCGAAGCCAATGCGCTCGCAGGATTCACCTCGCTATTTTCATCATAACGAGGTTTATCTGGAAATTATGAAACCAGCTCAATTATTTTACGTTACCTGAACTTTACAGGAAATCAATGCTGGTGAAAATGGTCAGAGATAAATGAAAGTACTTCGGGAAGGGACTTCCTCCAGTAGGTCCAGGTATGGCCCCCGTCCCTTATCCTGAATTCGTGAGGGACTTCTTTCTTTCTCAGGGCAATATGGACCAGTGAATTGCCTTCATACAGGAAATCATCATCCCCGCAATCGATATACCACCTCACCTGTTCAAGTTGTTCGGCAGTCATGGCATCGACAAGGGCCAGTGCACTGTGCCGCTTAAAATAAGTTTCTTTCTGCTCATCAGAAGCAGCCTCTATCCCTCTTCTTTCAAGGTAACGGTCCATTTCATCCGGCGTGAGCGGCCCGCAGCTGGCACTCAAAGGACAGGCAGATGAGAACAGTTCCGGATGGTGCAAGGCATACATATAGGTTCCACCCCCTCCCATCGAAAGTCCGGCGATGGCCCTGTACCGCTTCTCACCCTTTATTCTGTATTTTTGCTCAACGTACGGCAGGAACTCCTCGAAGAAAAAATCTTCGTAACGCCAATCTCCCCGGATGTCATTGAAGTAGCCCCTCGTGCCGGTATTTGCATCCGGCATCACAATGATCATGGGGGTGGCAGTCCCCTCTAAAATGGCCTCGTCGGCTATCCTGAGCACCTCCCCGAATTGTATCCATCCGGTCTGGTCATCTCCGCTTCCATGCAACAGGTAAAGGACGGGGTAACTCCGTGTTGAAGATTCATAATCAGGCGGAAGGTAAACAGCATAATTGCGTTCCATGCCAAGAATTTTACTTTCCATGGAAAGGTTGTCATACACTTTTCCCTGCTGGGCAGTAAGCAAAGGGGAGATGACAATCAGGATAAACAAGTAAACGAGATTTTTCATTGAATGAGATTGATTGGTTAGTGGAACTAAGATAACGAAAAATCAATCAGGAACTCGTCCTGAATGCAAGCTTCAACATATGAGCAAATCTCAGGAACAAATCATGAATGGTCGAAGACTGGGCAATGACTTTACCCTGAAAGATGGATGGAGGATGTACCACGGCAGGGAGATCCCGGGTTTGAGACGGTCACCATTGTGCTTGAGGGAATGGTTGATCATGCCGACTCCCTGGGAGCGGCCGGAAAGTACGGCCATGGCCCAGGCCCGACCAGGCCCACGGTTCCAAACGGGGCAGATTCGCTAAATACGCAGACGGGAAAGAAGAAGTACGGGACTGACGTCAGCAAAGCACCTACCTGAAAAAATAGTTCTTTGCCGGATTAATTAAACCAGTACGACAATTTTAGCACAATACCCCTGTTCTTAGAGGTGAAATTTTGCGGATAAGTATTGTCAGTATACACTATATAAAGATCAGATACAGGTGCAAAACGCCACTGTAACCGGATGTTCGTATTCAGATTATCGATCTGGTTGTTGTATTGGACAAATGTGGTAAGGAAAAGTTTTTCCGTGAAAGTTATATCCAGTCGCGGACCAATCAGTATCAGGTCGGCGCTGTTATAGGGTACCGGTAAGTCCACCCTGTTAAAGGATGCGGCCAGTGCGAGGCTGCCATACGGCTGTACCCGGTATGCCGCTTCCCCATTCAGGCTGAGACGTGTTCCGTTAAAAAATCCACCATATCGGCCACTTATAAAATATGTCAGAAGTCTCCTGGTATCAGAATGATAAAAAAGTGCGATCTCATACCAGCTGAACTCTTCTCCCGCAGGTATTTCTAGTCCGCTTGAATTGGTCGGATCAAACGGATCCCTGAGTTTTACATATCCTTCTTCCAGATCAATTTTGAAATAACTCAGGTTAAGCCATGTTACTCTGTATGCCAGCTGAATTTCGCGATCAGTGAGAGAAAAATCCCTTTCGGTAAATAACTCAATATCTATCTCTGGCCCATGATTAGCTATGTTGTATTTGCCGGGGTAAAACTTATAAGCTACTGAAGATTTTGTATGTTGAATTCCGGTGCGCCTGACGTAACCAACTTCCGCCTGGTAACCCTCCCCGATATAACTATGGCCAAGAGAAACTTTGAAGATCTCCGTTGTATAGCTAAGGTTGCCTGAAACAGCTGCCGCATCCGATGACATTGTATCATATAAAGACTGATGAAAGAAAAATTTTCCGGTCCACCTGTTGTCGGTACTTGCCAGGTTGAAATCCAAACCGGCTACACGGTTATATTGAGATCCGGATTGAATTGAATCGCCTGGCGAATTAGTAAATTGTTTATTCACCAGGAATCCGGTTATATTTGACCGGCTAAAAAGTTGCCGCTGGAAGGCAGCCACAGCAAAATTATGCGCACTGAGCGAATCTTTTACGCTGGTTTGTAAATCCATAATACCGGTTCTCCATTTATCATTCAATTTTCCACTCAGCCTTGCTCCAGCCAGAACAGGATTCTCGAGCCCTATCCTCCTGGAGAAAAATGGCCGCATATTTTCAGCACCCAGGCCGGCAAAAATATCAGAGTTTTCGAGAAAAAACTGCCGCTTCTCAGGAAAGAACAACTCAAACCGGTCGAGATTGGTCCGCTGCTGATCCACTTCAACCTGGGAGAAATCCGGATTAACTGAAAGGTCCAGGTTCATAGATGTCGACAACATTATTTTGGCGTCAAGTCCGGCTGCCAGATCGGGATCCAATTTCTCACCCGCTTCCTTATTCTGTGTAACCCTGCCCAGCAGATAGGGGATTAATGAGAAGCGAGTCCCTGATTTTGGTAGGGGCTCGTCCCACGCGAGTGTCCCGGTAAAAGCAAGATTGGCCGTTGGAAACTGCCGGGGTATTGGCGCCCAGCTTGATTTCTCACTTGTTTTCAGGTCCAACCGGCTATAATTGATCCCCCACTCTGAAACCCCTCCCCTGTATCTTATACTGCGGAATGGAATGCTGAATTCAGCCACCCATTTGGTCTCCCAGTCAAGCGTAATAAATCCCCCCTCGCCATGTATCCCGTCCCATTGTGCCCCTGCAGCCGAAACACCAAATGCAAACCCATGGGTATAGTCGTTATAGGTATCAATGAATACAACGAAGTTATCATTGCTACCGAAATTCCAATCGCGGCGAAGAGATTCAACCGGTCGTTTTCATGGCAGAGTGTCATGACAGATGATCCCGAAATAGAGGTTCTTTGAATCATAGCAGACCATTACTTCGGTTTGTGATCTTGCGTATCCCGTATCAATTGGCAATACCGTGTGAAATTGTGACGCCCGCTCAGCCATCAGCCACACAGCTTCATCAAGCACCCCGTCAACATTTATTACTTCGTCCGTCTTATTAATATTGATCGAATAGTCAGTTCTGTTAATCCCCAGATTTTGACCTGATACAGATGCTTGGGATATCAAGTAAAGTGCAATTAATGAACAACATACAGAAAACCTCATCTTGCGAATTCTACTGTAATCTAACTTGTGTACGATTTGATTGAACCGGATCAGGGTTTTAAAACTAACAAAATTCTTATCCCGTCAAACATTGGAGAATAAAATAAAATTTTATCAAATCCATTAAAGGTGGATAATTTTTTCATTATTTTTAATAGGATATAGCATTGATCAAATCCCTCCAATATGAAAAGAGACGAGATGATTAAAAGGATTGAAGAGGCAGTGGACCCATGGGATATGATTATTATCGGAGGCGGGGCATCCGGATTGGGAATTGCCCTGGAAGCAACTACCCGTGGATATAAAACCCTGCTGTTGGAACAATGTGATTTTTCCAAGGGTACATCCAGCAGGAGCACCAAACTGATACATGGGGGTGTAAGGTACCTGGCACAGGGCAATATTTCACTGGTGATGGAAGCCCTCCGGGAAAGAGGATTGCTCAGGAAGAATGCACCCCACCTTGTAAAGGACCTTCCTTTTGTCATCCCCTGTTACCGCAGATGGGAAGTACTGTTTTACACGATCGGGCTAACCCTTTATGACCTGCTCGCCGGAAGATACAGAATAGGAAGGTCAATACCGCTCTCAAAGCGACGGATCAGGCACATGCTCCCAACTGTAAAAACTAAAAACCTGCGGGGTGGTTTGATCTATTACGATGGACAATTTGATGATTCGCGACTGGCCATTAATCTCTGTCAATCCCTTTGCGAACAGGGCGGTACCGCCCTTAACTACATGAAGGTTACAGAGCTTCTCAAAGAAGGTGGCAAAGTAACAGGAGTGGTTGCTTCTGAACTGGAAACAAATAAATCTTACCGGCTGCTTTCAAAAATTGTTATTAATGCTACCGGAGTTTTTGTGAATGACATTGTAAAGTTAGACAATCCGGATGCCGGGGACCTGGTTGTTCCCAGCCAGGGAATCCATCTTGTTGTTGACAGTAAATTCCTGAATGGCATAAATTCCCTGATGATCCCAAAAACACCTGATGGGCGCGTTCTTTTTGCCGTTCCATGGCATAATAAGGTGGTAATAGGCACAACGGATGTCGAAAAAGAGAAAGCTGAAGCAGAACCCCGTGCCACTGATGAAGAGATTGACTATATCCTGGAAACTGCGGGAAGATATTTTGAGGATCCCCCCAAAAGGGAGGATATCCTTTCTGTTTTCGCCGGGCTGCGCCCACTGGCAGCACCCGGTTCAAAAAACAATAAAACAAAGGAAATTTCCCGGGGGCATAAGATATTGAATTCAGATTCCGGTCTTGTTAGCCTCACCGGCGGAAAGTGGACCACCTATCGAAAAATCGGGGAAGATGTGATCAACCGTATCGAAAAAACCTCAGGTTGGCCCGGAACCAATTGCGTAACAAAGCATCTCAGGATCCATGGATATATAACGGAAGAAGTTGACGACCCTGCATTGCATTGGTATGGATCTGATATTGTCCATATTCAACAAATCGTTGACGAATCTCCTGATTTTGAGCAATATATAAGCGAAAAATTGCATATTAAGGCTGTCCAGGTCATCCTGGCGGTCCGAAATGAGATGGCCCGAACCGTTGAAGATGTGCTGGCCAGGCGCACCCGTGCTATTCAGCTGGATGCGGCAGAAAGCATCCGGATGGCGCCTGCTGTTGCAAAACTGATGGCGCGGGAGTTAGGTAAAGACCAGGCCTGGCAGGAATCACAATCAGAACAATTCACCTCCCTGGCACGTGGATATTTATTAAATTGAAAAGATTATGGATAACAAAAAATATATCCTGGCACTCGACCAGGGAACGACCAGTTCAAGGAGCATAGTGTTTGACCATGGGGGGAAAATAAATGGTTCTGCTCAGAAAGAATTTACCCAGATATATCCTGAACCAGGATGGGTTGAACACGATCCGGAAGAGATCTGGTCAACACAAATTGAGACTGCACACAGAGCCCTGTCAGATGCTGGTATACACGCAACCAGCGTTGCGGCCATAGGCATTACCAACCAACGTGAAACCACCCTGGTATGGGACAGGCAGACCGGTAAACCTATATGCAATGCCATTGTCTGGCAGGACAGGCGAACGTCGAGGTTCTGTGATGAGCTAAAAGAGAAGGGACTGTCAGATGAAATCAGGGATAAAACAGGCCTGGTGATTGATGCCTATTTCTCAGCCACCAAACTGAAATGGATCCTTGACAATATTAAAGATGCCAGAGAGTTGGCCGCATCAGGAAAACTGGCTTTCGGAACTGTAGATTCCTGGTTGATCTGGAAACTGACCGGCGGAAAGGTCCATGTTACGGATGTCAGCAATGCAAGCAGGACCATGCTGTTTAATATCAATACACTTACATGGGATAAAGATCTTTTGAAAATCTTTAATATTCCGGAAAGTATGTTGCCTGATGTACGGTCATCTTCTGAAATTTACGGGCACACTTCAGAGGATCTGTTCTCACTACCGATACCCATTGCAGGTATCGCCGGAGACCAGCAGGCAGCCACGTTCGGACAAATGTGCCTGACAGAAGGTTCTGTGAAGAACACATACGGTACCGGTTGTTTTATCCTGTGTAATACAGGAAACAAACCAGTGAGGTCAAAAAATAACCTGGTCACAACCGTTGCATGGCAGATCAATGGAGAGACAACCTATGCCCTGGAAGGAAGCATATTTATTGGTGGTGCAGTCATTCAATGGCTGCGGGATGGCTTGAAGATCATCAGCGATTCGTCTGAAATTGAGGAACTTGCAAAAACTGTGGAAGATAATGGAGGAGTTTATTTTGTCCCGGCCTTTACCGGCCTGGGTGCGCCCCACTGGGATCAATATGCCAGGGGGATGATCGCGGGATTGACACGCGGGGTAAATACGGGCCATATTGCCAGGGCAGCCCTGGAGAGCATTGCCTTCCAGGTGAATGATATCGTTCAATCTATGGAGGACGATTCAGGAATTAAGATCAGAGAATTAAAGGTAGATGGTGGCGCAGCAGTCAATAACCTGCTCATGCAATTCCAGGCCAACCTGATCGGGATCCCGGTGATCAGACCGGTCTGTATCGAGACCACTGCCCTAGGCGCCGCCTACCTTGCCGGTCTGGCAGTAAAACTATGGGAGAATGTAACTGAAATACAAGGACAATGGGCAGTAGATAGAATATTTGAAAATGAACTTCCGGATCATGAAAAAGAGACTCTGATATCAGGGTGGAAAAAAGCCATATCTCGTGCAAAAGGCTGGGATAAATAACCTTAAATATATATTTCAAAAATGAATGAACTTATTGCTGAAGTTTTGGGCACAATGCTCCTGGTCCTTTTGGGAAACGGAGTTGTAGCCAACGCAGTTCTCAGGGATACCAAGGGTAACAATGGCGGATGGCTACTGATTTCCATGGGGTGGGGACTCGGGGTTTTTGTTGGCGTAACCGTCGCAGGACCTGTATCCGGTGCACACATTAATCCGGCTGTTACTGTCGGACTTGCCATTTCAGGGCTGTTTCCCTGGTCGAAAGTGGCTTTTTTCATCCTGGCCCAGATGATTGGAGCATCTTTAGGCGGATTTCTGGTCTGGCTTTTCTATTACAACCATTTCAACAAAACAGAGGATCCGGGGGCCCAGCTGGCCTGTTTCTCCACGGGACCAGCCATTCGCAAACCCATAAGTAACCTGATCAGTGAGGTGATAGGAACATTCGTCCTGATTTTTGTTTTGCTGTACATTTCAGAGCCCTCCATGAATATCCCGGGGGTGGAAGAGACCAAGATTGGCCTGGGCACCCTTGGGGCACTTCCGGTAGCCCTGTTGGTTACAGCAATTGGTATTTCTCTTGGAGGAACCACCGGGTATGCCATTAACCCGGCCAGGGACCTGGGGCCACGAATTATGCACACCATCCTGCCAATGAAGCACAAGGGCAAAAGCGACTGGGGCTACGGATGGATACCGGTTTTAGGTCCTCTGGGAGGTGCGGTTATTGCAGCCTTTTTATATCTTCTGCACCAGGTCCTTTTTGGTTAACATCTGATACCATAAAAACGACCTAAGGGGATACAATTTTATTTGGATTTATCATGATGATCAATAACTTCTGGCAACAAAAAAAGGTGGCCAGCCTTTCAGCCAGTCACCTTTTTATGGTTATACAGTAGACTATATTCTACTTAACAAGCTTAATTGTATGTATCTGCTCGTCCTGATAAGCACGGATTATGTACATTCCGTTGCTCAGGCCAGAGACATCGATTGCCATCCTGTTACTGTTATTCAGAACCTGCATTATCAGCTTGCCATTCATGTTCAGGATTTCGAGGCTGCTGATCGCACTTGCGTTCTCAATGTACAGGGTATTCATGACCGGATTTGGGAACACGACAAGGGTATTGTCCGCCACATCCTCCACATTGTCACCCTGACCACTTATGGTAATGGTAACTGTACCAAATACTCCGCTGCCGTCAGTGGCTGTTGCTGTAACAACAACATCTCCATTGGCAACAGCAGTAAGAATACCACCTGCACTGATAGTAGCTATGGCTTCATCATCCACGCTCCATGCAACTTCTTTAACCGAAGCATTCTCCGGAAGCACGGCGGCAAACATCAGCAGGGTACCTCCAAGATCAGTAATCTCTGTTGCTGAACCTGCACCTATAACCGCGATGGAGGTAACCGGTACCTGGTTAGAAATGGTCACCTCGATGGCATTGCTGACAACAGCACCCATATCATTAGCCACAGCAGTAACGGTAACAGCACCATCAGCCGAGGCCGTAAGCAGGCCGTTGGTGTCGATCGTTGCAAATCCTTCAGGAGTTACCGTCCACGTAAAGGTGGTATCCTCGACATCTTCAGGAGATATCACAGCAGAAAACTGCAGGGTTCCTCCTTGCGTATCAATGGTCACGGCATCCCCTTCACTGGAGATTGTTATACTTTCAATCCACAGAACCTGGTTGAGAAGTGCTATTTCAAAGGTTGCAGTAAAAGATGGGTCATCATTGGCAACAGCTGTAACTATAACCGTACCATTTCCCATGGCAATGACCTCACCAGTTTGGTCTACAGTGGCAATGAGGGTATCCGATATACTCCATGTAACACCCCCTTTCGGGTAATGCATCGGGTAAACTTGTCCGGTTAACTGCAGCGTATCTTTATTCACATCAATGGTATCGACACCTCCTTCACTGGAAATCACAAGGCTATCGATGTACAGGGCTTTAATTGCACTAAGCCAGAGAGTATCCCCCGTCACAGCAGACCAGCCGGTCCTTTCCTGTCCAGCTACCTGGAGAACACCCAGTATGGTGCTGTCGGCAATGGACTGACTATGATTGAACCATACCGAATCGCTTCCCACTCCTCTTGCAGCTATTTCAGTCCAGCTGGGATCAGAAAACTTAACAAAGGTGTTGATATTGTCCACTGTGAATCCACTTGAACCTTCACTGTACTTTGCTATTGTCGTAAATGCTTTCACACCATCCGGCACCAGATAGGATCCAATATCCTTATGAAACTCCCAATATGAACTCCATCCATTGAGTAAAATCCTGAAATAGATTTCACCATCAATAGTGTCAAAAGTCCAATCAGTTGGAAGAGAATCTGCAGGTATAAATACCGGATCAATGAAAGCTCCGGGTATTTCTGCAGTTACCTTTCCAAGCCATAAGGTGTCTCCTGCAACTGCACCCCAGGTTTTTCTTTCCTGACCGGCCAGTTGGATCCGGCCGATGACTGCACCGTCAGCGAGTCCATCTTTGGTGTATTCCTTAAATACAGCACTGCTGGCACCAGCTGCAGCAACCTTTTCACCCCAACTGGCATTCATTACCTGAATGAAGGTGTTTATCGTGTCAATGTGTTCCCCTGAGGTACCTACAGCGTACTTTGCAGTAGCTTTTAACAGGCTATGTCCGGGTGCCACAATAACCTCATCATAGATGGGAAACGATGTGCTCCAGCCGTCGAGAATAACCTGGAGGTAAACCTCTCCATCAATGGTATCCATAGTATAACCTGCCTGAAGGCTGTCAACCGGGTAGGTAGCAGGGTCAAAAACCACCTGCGCATTCGCAGCACCAAATAACAGTGCTATAAAAGCAACAAGAATTGTAAATTTTCTTTTCATAAGTAGTAGTTTTAAAGGTTAAAAATTGAATTATCTATTTAACAAATATAATATATACCTATAACATTTAGTATATTATGGAAAAAAAATAAATACCGGGATATTTAACAGATACACCAGTACCCTTAGTCAGGATATGCCAAATGAACAAATCTAGGTTCATACACAGGATCAGATCATTTAAACTATTCAAGCAGGGCCTGAGCCGGGTCCTTACCATTACATTAGCAATAGCTCTAATGTGCTGCAGATCTGCGAATTATGACGGAGATGGATCATATATAACCTATAACCCGGGTAAAGGCAGATTTCCATTGTCTGTTGACGGTGAACCTGCTCCGTTGTATTTAAGCAATGAGGATTTCCAAGGGGTTTTCCTGGTGGCAGAACATTTGCAGGCAGACATTGGGAGGGTTACGGGCAGGGAACCCGAAATGCTGACCAATGATCAGCCCGGATCAAACCATATTGTATTAATAGGCACGATCGGGAAATGTCCGTTGATTGACCGGCTGGTTGAAAATAAAAAACTGGATGTAAGCGGGATATCCGGCAAATGGGAAACGTTTCTTGTACAATCCCTGAATAATCCTTTCCCGGGAGTAGACCAGGCACTGATTATTGCCGGCAGTGACAAACGCGGAACCATTTACGGGATGTTTGACCTGTCCTCCCGGATAGGTGTTTCTCCCTGGTACTGGTGGGCCGATGTTCCGGTACCACAAAAAAAGGCACTGTATGTTTTGCCTGGCCGATACAGTGACGGAGAACCGGCTGTCAGGTACAGGGGGATCTTTATCAATGACGAGGTTCCGGCACTTTCGGGATGGGCATACGAGAATTTCGGTGGATTCAACCATGAGTTTTATGAACATGTGTTTGAACTGATCCTCAGGCTGAAAGGAAACTTTCTCTGGCCTGCCATGTGGGGAAGGGCATTCTATGATGATGACAGCCTAAATCCGGAACTTGCTGATAAGTATGGGATCGTTATCGGGACCTCCCATCACGAACCCATGATGAGGGCTCACGACGAGTGGAGAAGGTATGGATCCGGAGCCTGGAACTATGAAAAAAATGAAAAAAAGCTTCGGGAATTCTGGAGGGATGGAATTGAACGGATGGGATCGTATGAAAGCCTGGTCACCATTGGCATGAGAGGTGACGGGGATGAGCCCATGACAGAGGGCACAGCGATTCAGCTGCTTGAACGGATTGTCAGTGACCAGAGAGGAATACTGGAGAATGTCAGCGGGAAACCTGCTTCAGAGGTTCCCCAGGTGTGGGCCCTGTATAAAGAAGTACAGGAATACTACGACCATGGAATGCGTGTGCCGGATGACGTGACGTTACTCCTGTGCGATGATAACTGGGGAAACATCCGCAAACTACCCGGATTAAATGAGACCGAAAGACCGGGAGGATACGGGCTTTACTACCACTTTGATTATGTAGGTGGTCCCAGGAATTATAAGTGGCTGAACACTACCCAGATAGAAAGGGTATGGGAACAAATGCACCTGGCATACAATTATGGTGTTGACCAGATATGGATAGTCAATGTGGGTGATATCAAACCCATGGAATTACCTGTTCAGTTTTTCCTGGATTATGCATGGAATCCACAGAGATGGCCGGCTGAAAGATTACCTGAATATTATCAATTGTGGGCCCAACAACAATTCGGTAGTAATCATGCGGAGGGTATCGCAAACATAATTTCCCGGTATACAAAATTTAATTCCCGCAGGAAACCTGAGTTGTTGTCCCCCGATACATACAGCCAGGTGAATTACCACGAAGCAGAACGGGTAGTCGCTGAATACAATCAACTGGTTGAGGAAGCATAAAGGATAAACGATGCATTGCCGGACCAGTACCGGGATGCTTTCTATCAGCTGGTACTTTTTCCTGTGAAGGCCTGTGCCAATCTCAATGAGCTATATATTACAGCAGGAAAAAATCATCTCTATGCTAAACAGAAGAGATCCTTAACAAATGCAATGGCCGACAGGGTAAAAGAACTCTTTGTAATGGATTCTGTTCTTACCTCACACTTTCATACTGAATTATCCGGTGGCAAATGGAACCATATGATGTCGCAAACCCATATCGGTTATACCTTCTGGCAGCAGCCGGAGCAAAACAATATGCCCGAAATTAAAATAGTTGACCTCTGGTTGAAGCCCGCATGGGGGTGGCTGTTGAAGGATCTGAAAAATATTGGACCAGTGAGGAAGAGTTTACTGAAATTGGAGTATTTGATCCGTTAATCGACCAATCCTTTTACATCGACATTTAAAATATGGGGGTATCCCCGTTCAATTATACAATCAATCCAGGTGAAGACTGGATAGAATTATCCTCAAGATCAGGACAGGTAGTGAACGAAGAGAGGATCTGGGTCAGCGTAAATTGGGAATTAGCACCTCCCGGTAAATTTTCGGTTCCTTTGACTATTTCGGGTCCGGGCGAATCACGGGTAACTGTTCATGTTCTGGTCGATCATTACAATGTTGAAAATATTCAATCCCCGAAAGGATTCATTGAAAACAATGGTTGCCTGTCCATCGAGGCCACACATTATCAAAAAGCTGTGGAAAATGAATTCATGTCGTGGATGATCATCCCCAACCTGGGCAGGACACATTCGGCCATCACACTTTCACCTGTTACTGCGAGGCAAGTGCAGCCAAACAATGAGAGTCCACACCTGGAATACGAGGTTTACCTGAAGATCCCGGGAAAGGTAAAAGTTCACGCCTGTTTGTCACCCACACTCAATTTTCATAATACCGATGGATTGAAATACGGAGTTTCATTCGATGACGGACCTGACAAAATCATTAATATGCATGAAAAATCAGATCTTGCAACCTGGGGAATTGGGTGAGTAACAATATTAATATCCAGGTTTCTGATCATGAAATAATTAAGCCAGGAAATCACACACTGAAATTCTGGGCAGTTGATCCGGGAGTAGTGCTACAAAAACTTGTAATCGAAACAGATTCGTTAAAGTATAGTTATCTTGCTCCCCCTGAAAGTAAATTCATTAAATAAGACAGTCTCACCTACTGAAGGATAAATTTGCCAATTCCTGATCTGCCCTGAGAGTTTTCAAGTCTGTAGAAATAGATCCCGTCAGGTATCCCGGCCCTGTCAATTACCAGCGTATGATCCCCGGTAGTATAATCCCCCAGGCGGGACTTCCTGATTATTCTTCCCTGGCTATCTAAAATTGTTAACCAGATCTGTTGATGCTCCTTTAAATGAAACTGCAATATCGCTGATTGTGAAAATGGATTGGGATACAACGATTTACAGATAATACCATCACTCACCAATGCCGAATTACCTGAACCGATTCCTGCGATAATCTCCGTTATTTTCATCTCAACTGTGGCAACAGACCGGGGTGTTAAAACAAATATCGAATCGGATAATCCCCCCTGGTATTCGCAATTTTCTGATTCCGAAGTCCTGAAGACCAGGGATTCATAAATAGAATACCCGGAGAAGCTTGCATGGATTGAAATTGAATCTGTCGATGACCGGTTGATCACAACCAATACGGCTGAATCTCTTCCGGAATTGCAGAATGCCAATGCACGCCCATTGGTTCCGGTCATTGAGGAACCGATTTGTTTCCATCCCGGGTGAATAAAGGCGGAGAATTGTTTGAAGACATAAAATTCCCTGGATTTTGTGTATCCCTTTTGCGGATCTGTCCATTGCGACTGGTCCCATGGAAAATCCAGGCTCACAAGTCCGCCACCATCCCAGATCAGGTCCCAGTATAAATAAGCAACCACTTTTTCATCATGGAAGGATTTATACATCAAACCCGCCAGGGAAAACCAATCACCCAGTGAATATTCGGATTGAAAATGAGGTATTTCAGGATGAAAATTCCCCACCTTGCTCATGTCCGTGGTGGAATAAGGATCATTCTCATCCACTCCATGATACAGGTGATGAGCGATTCCATAAAGTTTCGAAATTTCCAGTGCATTAACATAATTCTCCACCGCATTGTAACCGATGCCCACTGTTTCCGGACCCAGGAATTTTGGCCTGATCTCACGTTTCATAACTGTATCATAAACAGCATCCAGGGCCTTATTATACCCTGCGATCGTGTCGGCAGCATCCACCTTTTCTGCGGGTTGCAGTAAACAGGTCTCCCAGCTGGCTGCCCAGTCGGGCTCATTCTGAATGCTGATGTAGGTCGGATAAATACCATGAGCATTGTATTCATCCAGAGATTTACTCCACCATCCTGCAAACCCGGCATAATCAAATTCAACACCATTCTCACCCATTGAATATTTTAGTGTCCCGCCGTTTTTACGATCATTATTGCTCTTCAGATAACCAGGAGGGCCCCACGAGGTGGACAGGATCGCTATGGGCTTCCCGAGTGAGTTTTCGGCTGCCTGCGCAAATTCCGATACCCTGCCAACCATCCCCGGATCATAGTTATATGCATTTCTGACACGAAGGATATCCAGGCTCAACTCGCCGAAAATGGCATCATAAATCTCGTTTTTATTCGGATGGGCCGTTAACCAGTTCTCGTAAAATGCCAGTGAAGCCCCAAATCCCTCTACTGTTTGATACGTTTCTTCCGGATTAATAGAAATAACAGCATATTCAGTTGATTGGGCATTTATATATCCTGAACCATAGACCAGGCTGAGAAGGGATGTCCCCAAAAAGTACAAGGCTCGATTTTTATTCACTTTTTAGATCCTCTTTATTCAACATTCTACAATCATTTAATGTGGTGAAATTAATAATTCCCGGGAAATAAGGGCTTGAATATTTCAATCATTAAGCCTTTTGGTTTGCAGGTATTATTTATCTATTATTGTCCACCATGAGAAATTACAGACCTGTTAATACCCATGTTAGTACAGCCGGCCAGGATGTGGTTGAGAAGATGCTCAGAATTGACGAGGTTCCGGAGGATGTATGTGTAGCAGGATTTAACAATGCACCCATTTCAAGGGTTATAGATCCTAACCTTACCACTGTCCATTACCCGGGACAGGAAATGGGTGAGGTTGCTGCATCAACGCTGATAAACATTTTAGACAATTCAAATTCAGCCATGTTGCAAACCATAGTGCTGAAACATGAACTGATTATCAGATTCTCATCTTCCAGGATTAACCTTTAAAAAAGTCATCTGCATGAAATATTTCAAACTTTTTCAAGGTGCCTCATAAAAAATATACTCCAGGCAGGAATACCATTATAATAATATAATCCCAACCTCTATGAAAAGTACATCTCAAAAATTATCTGTCAGAGAAAAAATTGGTTACAGCCTGGGAGACAGCGCAGCCAATTTTATATTTCAGACGCTGATGATTTTCCAGCTGATCTTTTATACTGATACATTTGGCATAACGGCTGCAGCTGCAGGGACGCTCCTGCTGGTAGTCCGGGTATGGGATGCCATTTTCGATCCGATGATGGGTGCCATTGCAGACCGCACAAAAACGCGCTGGGGGAAATTCAGGCCCTGGATTATCTGGACTGCACTGCCATTTGGCATCATGGCCGTTCTTGCTTTTACAACCCCTAATTTCAGTGCCTCAGGGAAGCTGGTATATGCCTATATCACCTACATACTGCTAATGATGGTATACTCGGCCAACAATCTTCCCTATTCGGCACTTAGCGGGGTAATGACAGGCGACATGGAGGAAAGGACAAGTCTCTCCTCCTACCGTTTTGTTTTCGCAATGATGGCTGCGTTTGTCGTCCAGGGACTGGCCTTACCGATGGTTAATTTATTCGGACAGGGAGATACCGCCAAGGGTTACCAGTACACTTTTGGCATATTTGGTATTCTTGCTGTGATATTCTTCATTATCACCTTCGCTTCAACCAAAGAGAGGATATTGCCCGATCCAAAACAAAAAACATCCCTGAAACAGGATTTCTCTGATCTTTTCAAAAACGGCCCCTGGATAGCCATGTTCTTCCTTACTCTCCTGGTATTCATCCACCTGGCGATGAGGGGCGGCGTGATGTTGTATTTTTTTAAATATTACCTGAATCAGCAACATTTGTCCAATTTTATAAACCACTTCGGCTTTTTGAGCAGGCTCGCTGGTGATGATATACCGGGAACAGCATTCAGCCTCTTCAATATAGCAGGAAATGTCGCCATGATCATCGGAATCCTTTTCTCTAAAATGCTCGCAAAGCGTTTCGGAAAAAGGAATGTGTATATTGGGGGATTGGCAATGACAACCATATTCGCTGTCTTTTTTATCACATTAGGCCCGGGAAGCGTTGCGCCGGCATTCCTTTATCAAATCCTCTATGGTTTGTCCTATGGCATAACCATCCCGCTGTTATGGGCCATGATCGCCGATGTGGCTGATTATTCAGAATGGAAAAACAGGCGAAGGGCTACCGGCATTGTCTTCTCTGCCGTGGTTTTTGGCCTGAAAGCCGGATTAGGAGTCGGAGGAGCCATAGGCGCTTACCTGCTGTCATTATATGGATATATTCCAAATGCAGTTCAGGGAGAGCAGGCTATAATGGGGATTCGCCTGACCGCAAGTATCTATCCCGCGATTGCCTTTATCATCAGTCTTGTGGCACTTTCATTTTACCGTATTAACAAGAAATTGGAGTACCAGATGCAGGATGAGCTGGCCGAACGGCGCAAATCCTTTACCACGGAATAGAGTAATTATCATCCTTTACATACCACATGAATAATAAAAACCAACAACATAAACTATGACTATAAAATCATCTATTATGCATTCATTTTTCCTGTTTTTTTTAATTCTTTTTGCAGGAAACTCTTGTAATACCTCTTCTCCCACGCTGAAGGATTCATTCAAAGACCAATTTTATGTGGGGACTGCCCTGAACCAGGACCAGATCGACGGACTGGATCCTGAAGCACTGCAACTTGCAGGTAATCAATTCAATTCAATCACGGCTGAAAATTGCATGAAGTGGGGAAAAATACATCCCTTGCCGGGAGTATATAAATTTGAGCCAGCTGACAGTTTCGTGGAGTACGGGGAGAATAATGGCATGTATATCGTGGGGCATTGCCTTGTATGGCATAGTCAAACCCCGGATTGGGTTTTCCAGGATGAATCGGGCAGCCTGACTGTCAGGGATACCCTGCTTCAACGCATGCATGATCACATTTTAGCTGTGGTTGGAAGATATAAGGGGCGTGTGGATTGCTGGGATGTGGTCAATGAACCTATTGAGGATGATGGACAGATCCGGAAAAGTATGTGGAGCGAAATCATCGGGGAGGATTTCATTCAGAAGGCTTTTGAATATGCCAGGGAAGCGGATCCTGAGGCCGTTTTGATCTTAAATGATTATTCCCTTCCCAATTCATCCAGGAGAGAAGGCATGGTCCGTTTAATCAGTGACCTACAGTCAGAAGGAGTTATGGTTGATGGTGTTGGGATGCAGGGCCATTACCAACTGGATTATCCAAAGATGTCTGACCTTGAAGCAAGTATCCTTGCATTTTCAGATCTGGGCGTGAAGGTCATGATAACAGAGCTTGATATAAATGTACTGCCCCGGGCCAACTATAATACGGGGGCAGATCTTTCCAACAGAGAAGAATACCTGGCTAAACTCAATCCTTATACGGAAGGATTACCTGACTCCGTCGGATTGCTGTTGGCCGGGCAATACGGAGATTTGTTCACCCTGTTCGTAAAACATGCCGATAAGATCGACCGGGTTACTTTATGGGGAGTTCACGACGGACAATCCTGGAAAAATAACTGGCCTGTCCGGGGCAGGACCAATTATCCTCTCCTGTTCGACCGCAATTATCAACCCAAGATGGCATTTGAATCGGTCATAAAAACTGCAGGACACAAATAGTAATTTTAATCAGACAAGGTTGTACTTACCGTTAAAAAATAAGTCACCATGAATGAACCAGACACATTGAGAATTTCAATCCTTACCAATGGATTCATAGCTGATATTTCATCACGACATTTCAGGTTCAGGAAATTTCCGGTCCTTCTGATGGCCTTACATATAGTCCTGATGAGCTGTAAATCTGCAACTTATGACGAGGTAGGATCATATATTACCGAAAAAGGGGTCAAAGGAAGTTTTCCCATATCCGTTGACGGAGCATCTTCTCCCCTGTATGTGAGCAGAGAGGATTACCCCGGTGTGGCCATCATAGCAGGGCATTTGCAGGCAGATATTGGCATGGTGACAGGTGTTGAGCCTGAAATCCTGACGGATGATCAGCCGGGATCAAATAATATTGTAGTGATCGGCACCATTGGAAAAAGTCCGTTGATTGACCGGCTGGTTGAAAGTAAAAAACTGGATGTAAGCGAGATAACAGGCAAATGGGAAACTTTTATCATACAACCCATGGATGATCCCTTCCCGGGTGTGGACCAGGCGCTGGTGATAGCCGGCAGTGATATGCGCGGAACCATTTACGGGATGTTTGATCTTGCCTCACAGATGGGTGTATCTCCCTGGTACTGGTGGGCAGATGTCCCGGTCCCGGAGAAAAAGGCACTGTATGTCTTGCCTGGCCGGTACAGTGATGGAGAACCAGCCGTCAGATACAGGGGTATCTTTATCAATGACGAGGCTCCTGCACTTTCGGGATGGGTCTACGAAAATTTTGGTGGATTCAACCATGAATTTTATGAACATGTCTTTGAACTTATCCTTAGATTGAAAGGAAACTTTCTGTGGCCCGCCATGTGGGGAAGGGCATTTTATGCCGATGATCCGGTCAATCCCGAACTTGCCGACCAGTATGGGATCGTTATCGGGACCTCCCATCATGAACCTATGATGAGGGCACACGACGAATGGAGGAGGTTTGGATCAGGAGCCTGGAACTATGAAAAGAATGAAAAAAAATTGAGGGATTTCTGGAGGGAGGGTGTTGAACGGATGGGATCGTATGAAAGCCTGGTCACCATTGGCATGAGAGGTGACGGGGATGAACCCATGACGGAGGGCACAGCCATTGAACTGCTTGAACGGATCGTCAGCGACCAGAGAGGAATACTGGAGAGTGTATGCGGCAAACCCGCTGCTGAGGTTCCCCAGGTCTGGGCCCTCTATAAAGAAGTGCAGGAATACTACGATCATGGAATGCGTGTGCCCGATGATGTGACCTTACTCCTGTGTGATGATAACTGGGGGAACATCCGTAAGCTGCCCGGACTGGATGAGATCAACAGGCCGGGAGGATACGGGATCTATTACCACTTCGATTATGTAGGTGGTCCCAGGAATTATAAGTGGCTGAATACTACCCAGATAGAAAGGGTCTGGGAACAAATGCACCTGGCATACAATTACGGCGTAGACCGGATCTGGATAGTCAATGTGGGTGATATAAAACCCATGGAATTCCCGATACAATTCTTCCTGGATTATGCATGGGATCCGCAGAGATGGCCGGCAGAAAGATTACCTGAATATTATCAATTGTGGGCCGGACAACAATTTGGAAGTGTTCACGCCGATGGTATCGCAGATATAATTTCCCGATATACAAAATTTAATTCCCGCAGAAAACCTGAATTATTGTCGCCCGGAACATATAGCCAGGTGAATTACCAGGAAGCGGAACGGATTATTTCAGATTATAATGAACTGGTGGCTGAAGCAGAAAATATCTATGCAGCCTTGCCTGATAATTATAAAGCGGCCTTCTTTCAGCTTGTCCTTTATCCGGTAAAAGCCTGTGCCAACCTCAATGAATTATACGTAACTGTTGGCCGGAATCATCTTTATGCAGACCAAAAAAGGTCCCTGACGAATGAACTGGCAGACAGAGCAAAAGAGTTGTATGAAAATGATGCGACGCTTACTGCTTACTTTCATACTGAATTATCCGGTGGGAGATGGAACCATATGATGTCGCAGACACATATCGGCTACACCTACTGGCAACAGCCGGAGCATCAAAGTATGCCTGAAATAAAAACGATTGATCTTCCCTCTGAAGCCGATATGGGAGTAGCTGTTGAAGGATCTGAGATAGCGGGAATCGGGGTGTTCGATCCTTTTTATGACCAATCTTATTATATCGATATATTCAATAAGGGGATGACTCCTTTTAATTATACCATTGAACCAGGGGAAAACTATATCGAGGTATCATCAGATAAAGGACAGGTAAAACATGAAGTGAGAATCTGGGTCAGCGTAAATTGGGACAGGGCAACATCCGGGGCCTTGACAGTTCCAATTACCATTACCGGACCGGGAGAATCATCGGTTGTAGTTCAGGCAAAAATTGATAACTCATTAAAAGACAATGAGGAATCTGTTAAAGGATTTATCGAGAGCAATGGCTTTATATCTATCGAAGCAACCCATTATTCCAAAGCTGTTGAAAATGAATCTATTTCATGGCTGGTCATCCCCAATCTGGGCAGGACACTTTCGGCAGTCACCCCTGTACCTGTTACTTCAAAACCATTACAACCAGTGAAGGAGAGTCCCCATCTGGAATACCAGGTTTACCTCAACACAACGGGAACAGTTAAAGTTCATGCATACCTTTCACCCACACTTAATTTCCATAATTCAGATGGATTGAAATACGGAGTGTCATTCGATGATGGACCCATCAAGATCAATAATATGCATGAAAGATCAGATCTCAGGACCTGGGAATACTGGGTGAGCAATAATATTAATATTCAGGTTTCCGAACATCAAATCATGGAACCGGGCAATCATGTTTTGAATTATTATATGGTGGATCCTGGAATAGTACTTCAAAAATTGATTATCGAAACCGGACCGGTTAAAGAAAGTTATCTTGGACCACCAGAAAGTAAATGCATAAAATCGGATTTGAAATAGATACCACTGACAGAATGTTATACTGTAATGACAATACTATTTTCTAATTATTTGCTTTACTTCGATGACTGACAAACAATGGAACAGCCTGAAGGCAATCATTAACGGTGAAATACATAGTCCTGTTCCGGTAGGATTTATAATTGATTCTCCCTGGCTTCCCAACTGGTATGGTATTACAATACTTGATTATTTTTCAAGTGATGAACTCTGGTTAAAGGCAAATATGAAAGTACTGGAGATGTTTCCGGATATTATTTTCCTGCCAGGTTTCTGAAGTGAATTTGGAATGTGTACAGAACCATCAGCATTTGGATCAAAATGCATCTTCTGGAAAGATAAATTTCCTTTTGCAGAGAAAACAATTCATGCACCCGGGGATATTGACAAAATAAAATTGCCTGACGTTGAAACGGATGGATTGTTGCCCCTGATGCTCAACCGCCTTGTAATGACCAGGTCAGTTATAGAATCTGCAGGCCACAATATTCGTTTTTCCGTTTCACGGGGCCCGCTAAATATCGCTTCCTTCCTGATGGGAACATCAGAACTGCTGACAACCATGATGATGCAACCAGACCTGATCCATAAATTGCTTAGAATTATTACTGATTTTCTTGCCGGCTGGCACCGGCTTCAACGCAGCTCGATTGATACCATTGACGGAATACTGATGCTTGATGATATCGTTGGATTTGTGGGTGAAGAAGAGTTTAAAGAATTTGCCTTACCTTATATGAAGCAATTGTATGATGTACCTGCCAGTATAAAAATATTTCATAATGATGCAGATTGTGCCAGTTCAGTGAAATACTATCCGGATATTGGAATCAATCTTTTTAATCCCGGACCTAACATACCCATAGATGATTTGAAAACGATGACCGGTGATAAGATCACCATATTGGGAACAATTCCTCCCAGGGATGTTCTTGCCTCAGGATCAGCTGATGATGTAAGAACGGCAGTAAAGAAATTACTTTCTGAAACTTCTGATCATAAAAAGCTTATTCTCTCATGCGGTGGCGGGATGCCCCCCGGCGTGTCAACTGAGAACATAAATGCCTTTCTGGAAGCTTCAAGGGAATAACGTACAGAATTCACTGAAATTCCTCAGTAATGAAAAAGTTCAAAAAAATAATAAGGGCCATATTTGAAATATTAAAAAATCCATGGCTTTTAAATAATGTTCTCTCCGATGATTCTGTTTGGAACAAGCACGTCATTAAAAAATATAATTTAAAGAATGGCTTACCCCTGGTGGATATCAACCTGGTCTGTCCGGACTTCTCAGAGACCCTGGAATGTTTTGCTTTTCTGGATGGCAGCTCCCTGCCTACTGATATTGCCTTATTAAAATCTCTTAGCAAAAGATTTGATAAATGCAGGTATTTTGAAATTGGAACATGGAGAGGGGAAAGTGTGATCAATGTCGCCGAAAATTCAGAAGAATGTTATACCCTGAATCTTTCAAAACCGGAATTGTTATCGCTGGGACTAAGTGAAAGATATGCTGATATGCACGGATTTTTCTCAAAAGGCAAAGAAAATATCAACCATTTAACCGGAAATTCCCTCACATTTGATTTTAACGGCCTCAACAAGAAATTCGACCTGATCTTTGTTGACGGGGATCATCATTACACCACTGTTAAAAGTGATACTGAAAAAATATTTGAACACCTGGTTCATGAAAGCTCCATAATCGTCTGGCATGATTATGCCTACACACCTGAAAAGATCAGGCCCGAAATATTAGCTGCTATACTCGACGGAACTCCTTCAGAATACAGAAAATACCTTTACCATGTATCAAATACACTCTGCGCCGTTTTTATCAGAAGTGAGTTCCCGACAACTTTCATGGAATTACCCATAATCCCTGACAAGATTTTTAAAATTAAAATTGAGAATAAGATTTTATAATAGTACTATATATAAATCCATAATCTGTAGTGGGATCTGATTATAAGAACTATCTGCCATATAATCCAATAAATCTCTATCACATGAAAAGCCTTGCCTTAAGAATAGCATTATCCAGCTTTATTCTGCTGTTTTTATCAGGAATTGCTGAAGCTCAAACCGCTACGATTGACCTGTCGGGAGAGAAACAGGTCATCAGCGGCTTCGGAGGGATGAATATGCCCGGCTGGATAGATGACCTGACCCCGGATCAGGTGGATAAGGCTTTTGGCAACGATCCGGGTCAGATTGGCCTGAGCATACTGCGTGTCAGGGTTCCCTGGAATACCGGCGCATTTAACCTGGAAGTTCCCGGGGCACTCAGGGCAAAATCCCATGGCGCCATTGTCATGGCATCACCATGGACACCTCCTCCATCGATGAAAACAAACAATAATATTATCGGAGGCAGCCTTGATCCTTCCTACTATAGCAATTATGCGGATCATTTAATCAGTTTTGCGGATCACATGGCATCCGGCGGGGTCCCCTTATACGCCATATCTGTCCAGAATGAACCGGATATCCAGGTAGATTACGAGTCCTGCGACTGGACACCCACGGAAATGATCAACTTCCTGATCGGTCAGGGTGAGGCATTCGATTCGCTCAGGCTGATCGTGGCAGAATCCTATAATTTTAACAAGAGTAAGACAGATCCCATTCTCAACAATACATCCGCTGAACCATTTGTTGACATCATCGGCGGACATATTTACGGAGGGGGACTGTCAGATTACCCTCTTGCCCGTGATAAAGGCAAGGAAGTATGGATGACCGAACACCTGGAAACAACGACAGACTGGGCCGGCGCCCTGGCAACAGGAAAAGAAATTCACGATTGTATGAATGCCAATTATAATGCCTATATATGGTGGTATATCAGGAGGTTCTACGGCTTGATTGATGAAAGTGGCAACATCTCAAAAAGGGGGTATGTGATGTCCCAGTTCGCAAAGTTTGTGCGGCCCGGATCTATCAGGGTAGATGCAACAGCCAGCCCGGTCATGAATGTTGATGTGACCGCTTATAAAAACGATACAAACGTAGTGATCGTTATTGTAAACCGTAATCCGGTTACCGTTGATCTTGAAATGATCCTGCAGAACGGTTCTGTGAGCAGTTTTGCAAAATTTACTACATCCGGTAACAAAAATATATTAAATGACGGAACAATTAATGTATCCGGAAATTCTTTTTCTGCCACATTCGATGCACAAAGTGTAACCACACTTACATCGTTTGCAGGCCATGGTGGAAGTGCTTCCAACGATTTCCCTCAAGCAGATGCAGGATCTTACGAAGAATTTACCGATGAAGACAACAACGGAAGTGAAACCATTATGCTCGATGGCTCGGCCAGCACTGATCCGGATGGAATGATCACCGGTTATACATGGGCAGAAGACGGCTACCAGATCGCATCCGGTGAAAAACCAACCATTGACCTTGCCACCGGGACCCATACCATCACACTTACCGTAACCGATAATGACGGGGCAACTGACACAGAGGAAGTGAATATCGTCATCGGCCTGGGAGGGGGTACCAATGAAGCTCTTATCTGGCTTGAAGCGGAATGTGGAACGGTCGGTTCAAACTGGAATATCTTATCAGACAACAATGCTTCCAATGAGGAATTTGTGATCATCCAATCCGGGAACAACAGCGTTGACAATGCTTCAGAGAGTGAAGATGACCATATTATTCTGATCTTCAATATCACAGAGGCAGGTAATTATATCCTGTGGGGAAGAATAAGGGTTCCATCCGCTGATGACGATTCTTTCTGGATTAAAATGGATGAGGGTACATGGGTAAAGTGGAACAGTATAAGCGGTGGTTTGACCTGGGGATGGGATGAAGTGCACAATTCAGATATGGGTAGCCAGGTGGTGTCGTACAACCTGGGTTCAGGACTGCATACCCTGGCCATTGCCTACAGGGAGGATGGGGCTGCTCTCGACAAGCTGTTCCTGTCCAACACCGGTACCTCTCCCTCCGGAACGGGAGGCCTGTCCGAAAACTGCGAAGGAGGTTCAACCGGCATTAATCTTCCGGAAATCAATATTGATGGGACAAGGCTGATCGGGAGTTATCCAAATCCCTTTACAGGTATTACTGAGATTGAATTTAGTCTCGATAAAACCGGTCATGTTACCCTTGAACTTTTGGATATTACCGGACGAAAGGTGAGCACTTTGTTGAATAGTGTTCAGCAGCCAGGCAAATACGAAGTACCTTTGGATGGCCGGAATCTGGAAAGTGGGATCTACTTCTGCCGTTTACTTTCAGGTGAATATGACCGGACCATCCGATTGATATTAAACAAATAGTACGGGATTTTGGCAACAGTTATTATCAGAATAGCCGTCCAATTTTAAATGGATTAATATTTCAATGAGATTGTATATAAAAAAAATAGCCTGGATAACCCTCCTGGTGATTGCAGAAACAGGTGTGAATGCCCAGATGCTGGCTGATTTTGAAACTCCTGAAACCAGTCCTGGTTTCTATGCAGAAGGTTCAACTTCAATAGTTGATAATCCCGATACCACAGGCATTAATAAAAGCGACAAAGTGGGTTATTATAATAAGATTTCGGGAAACTGGCACTTTGTCTCATTGCAATTCCCGGATACTATTAAAGTTCGTTACAACAATACACTGACCTTTAAACTCAGAACAAGCACCCAGGGGAGGATCTTTGCCAAATTCTATATCGGCAGCCAGTTCCTGATTGAGAACTGGGCCCCCACCTGGCAATTCCAACCCGAACCGGATACCTGGGTGGAGTGTACCATGGACATGACCAATGCCATGCATGGAGAATTTACCCTGCTTCAGCTGGCTGCCTGCGTGGATAACGATGCAGAGGCTGATGTCTGGTTCGATGATGTAAAACTCAGCAATCCTGAGGCAGGCGACGGTTCCCCGCACATCCTTTTCAGTATATCAGGTGAAAAAGTAACCACCGGGGACCCGATCACATTTGATGCTTCCGGATCATATGACTATGATGGTGAAATTGTTGGCTACCATTGGAATTTTGATGACGGGACAACGGATTCGGGGGAAATCGTAATCCATACA
Organism: Bacteroidales bacterium; assembly: GCA_016783865.1. The sequence goes on along the minus strand of JADHVS010000014.1, from coordinate 5,744 downwards.
TTTACCCATGACAGTGTTTTTAGTCCAACACTGACAATTACGGATAATGATGGAAAGACCGCAACTTTGTCACAATACGTATTTGTTTTTCCTGCTGACGGAAAACTGAGTGCCCCCAGAATTTTAACCCTTGCACCCGAAACCAATAAGAAAATTGAAATCATCTTCCATGTAAATAGAATCTATGACAACGTGTATGATCCGGATGAGGTAAAAATTGATGCTGTAATCACGTACCCTGACGGAGATACGGCACAAATACCATGCTTCTACTATATCGGAACGAAATATAGAAATGGACAATGGACTACAGAACCTGAATTCCAGGTATGGATGCTAAGATTCATTTCTGAACAGGATGGTGATCATGCATTGAAACTTAAGATCCTGGATAATGATGTTTTTGAAGAGACAAATGCTTACCATTTTAATGTAAGCCCCGGGGCCACTAAAGGAGTGATCCGTCCAGATTCCATTAACAAACAGTATTTCAGACATTCTACCGGCGAGCCTTTTTATCCGCTGGGGATCAATGCCGCCTGGAACAGTATTGAAGACTATACACAGATCATTAATAACCTTTCCCAGGGACAGGCCAATGTATTTCGTTACTGGCATACCCCATTTGCCCGTCAGGCGCTGGAGTGGGACGAAGACTTTTATCATCCTTATGATGGTCTTGGAATTTATAGCCAGGAGGCAGCAGCTATGAGCGATTCCCTGCTTGAGCTCTGTGAAGCTAAAGACATATACATGCAACTGGCGATTTTCCAGCACGGACCGTTCTCGGAGAATGTTAACCCTATGTGGGCCACCAATCCCTATAACAGTGCCAATGGCGGATTCGTGGACCGTGCAGAAAAGTATTTCTATAATAGTGAATGTAAGGCTCAGACTAAAAAACTTCTGAGATATATTGTTGCCCGTTGGGCCTGGTCAAAAAACCTCTTTGCCTGGGAATTCTTTAATGAGGTTCAGTTTACCGGAATACATAACAGTCAGACCGCTGCATGGTTCCCGGGAGTACTCCAATGGCATTCTGAAATGAGCCGCTATATGAAGTCAATCGATCCCTACGGCCACCTGCAAACGACAAGTGCAGCTGATGATCAGTTACCATTGCTTGATACGGTCGCCACATTGGATAACCTCCAGTATCATCTCTATTACAGTGAACCCTACCTGCTTGAAACGCAGGCAGGCCTGGATTACCGGTTCCGGGATGAACTGCTGAATAGTTCTGTGGTCAATGGCGAATATGGAACAAGGGATGGCGCCGATGTTCCGTTTGATATGCAACGCCATGCTATCTGGAACGGGATCATGACGCAGGTCCCCAGGTACATGTGGATCTGGGACCACTATCTTCAGTCATCCTGGGCCGGACTCTTCACCATGCCGGCAGAATACCTGGCCGATGAAGATTTTTCCAGGGAAGAGGATCTGCAGGATTATGATGTGACCCTCTCCCATCCAACAAAAGAACTCAAATCGTATGGATTATCCACTGGCAAAAACTATTACGGATATATTTATGATCCTGATAATGAAACGAATATTAGCCAGACAAAGATAACAATCCCTGACCTTCCGCTGGCCAATTACGACCTGACCTGGTACCTCCCGGTGTCAGGCGAGATTATAAAATACGATAGTATAGCGCCCTTTTTCTCGTCCAATTCATTAGAGCACCCCGCATTCTCTAAAGGATTGGCCTTCAAGCTGAAATACCTGTCAGAATATATTGCCCCGCTGGCTGTGGCAGGAAATGATACTGTGATACCCATAGGCGGTACAGCCAGGCTTTCTGCCAGATTAAGTTCACCGAACAGTTCAGATACGCTTACCTGTTTATGGCGGATAGATAAAAAACCTGTTTTCAGTTTATTTGAACTAACAGATTCAACGAGCAGTTCGATAGAGATATCTCCTGATGCACCAGGAACATATAAACTTAGCCTTATCGTTAATGATGGCAAATTTAACAGCAGGCCTGATGAGATTCTTGTTAGGGTATCATGGCCCCCGGTAGCTGTTGCTGGCAATGATACAAGCCTGTATCCTGAAGAAACGTACCTGCGGTTAGATGGTTCGGAAAGTTATGATCCCGATGGTGATATAATAACTTTCGAATGGGTATTGTTATCTGTTCCTCCCGGAAGCGACAGCATTTTAACAGGTGGTGAACAATCGGGAATAGCGGCCCTCCAAATTGATGCAGAAGGAACATATATTATTGAACTTACCGTCAATGACGGTTATCAGAACAGTTTACCCGATATCATTGTGGTTACTGTATTAGGGACTGGTGAAACAACTATTACCCAAAATCAGGTATTCGGGGTTTTTCCAAATCCTGCTTCAGGCAAATTGTTTATTTCTTCTGCGGGAAATGAACATATTTTATTTTTGGAATTAATTGACCTGCAGGGAAGAATACTGTATCATTCTGAACAGCGGGACAGCAACCCCGGGTTATATGAAATAGATATGACAAAATGGGTAGGCAAAAGCGGACTTGTATTTCTTAAAATAACCGGGGAGGAGCACACCGAAACATGGCCTGTATTATTTCAGGATCAGTGGCATTGATACGTTGAAACCAGATCCATCCAATCGTTCACATCCTGGTTAAACTGTCTTTTCATTTCCGTGTTCACTGTTTCCCTCATTGATCCGGGAAAAACATCCTTCCCATGAAGGGCTCCCATAATGGCCCCCATCACCTGGGCATAGGAATCAGTATCGTGCCCGAACTCCAGGATGACCTGCATGGAGGCCAGCGGATGATAATCACACATTTCAGACACTGCAAAAACCACTACGACAGGGACCCAGACCTCCCACCAGTAAACGGTCTGCAATTCGTTTTCAAGTATTGTAAATAAGCGTGAGACACAACCATCTGCACGCCCTGCAAACTCATGGGAACGGTCAAGCCATTTTGTGAGTTCCCTCTCAACATAGAGGGTCTCATTATAGGAATAGGGATCAATTTTCCTCATCGCTTCCTCAATATTTTGCCATGATCCATCCGGTTGCAAGGCTCTTGCCAATCCTGCCACAAGTGCAGAATTAATGTCCTTGGCAATCCCGATATCAAAATAACCCAGTTCATAGGTCTTCTTATAACACCATTCCGGATCGAATGGATTTAAGGCGGCAACAGGCAAAAAAGGCATCTGTCCTTCCATGGTCGGGATCCCGCCCCATATCCTCTCTACCGGATAAGCATCCTCCCTTACACCTAGTGCCCATTTCGTTGCATAGGCAATCTCCGGGATCCATTCATCGTAGTTATCCCTGTATTTTTCCGGGAGTTCCTTCCTGAAATCCAGTACCGATTGGGCGAAATTATGCATGGTTAATTCACCGTCATAATTCTTCAGGGTATTAAAAAAGATCATCTTAAAACGGGTATCGTCGGTTATTGTTCCTGCCGGTCCGAAAGGTTCCCATTGGGCAAATGGTTTAGCATCTTTTGGATAGGGCCTTAATTTAAAAAGCCCGGCTAATTCCTCAATACCTTCTTTCGTTAGTTTCTCCGTTGTGGTTGTCCAGTAACTTCTTTCGGGAGGCGATACAAACTCCAGCGGACCACCTGCTGCATCACCAATAGCCGATCCAATCAATAATCCTTCAATCTTGTCATTAATCGATACATCAGTTCCCTGACCAAAAACCAATGAGGCTGAAAACAAGATTATGATGAAAAATGATCTCAAAATGAAAATCTTTAATTTGAACAGGTCATCTAACCTACTATCAGCAAAATTATGATTAACCTGAAATTACCCAAAATCTTTATTCTCCTTTTGTGCATGGCATTGACCTGCACAAACTGCACTCAGGAACCCGAATACGGCCAGATCCGGTTGGCAAATGGTATGAATCTGCTTTACCGGGACGAGATGACATTACGGCATACATTTAACACTCTTGAGAAAACCTCTTTTTGTATTTCAGGAGATGGGAACCGGGTGTGTGAGGATTATTGCACGACCAATCTGCCCCTGTAGTTTTTTAGTCCTTGAATTTCAATGAGATATAATCCTTTTTGCAGATCCTGAGTGTTCAAAACGTATGTTGAGGTTTTGATATCTTCAACGATCCTGTATACCTTACCTGTTAATCCAATCACATAAAGCCTGTACTTATAACCTGAAGGATTAGGAATGGTAACGGTTACATAACCGGTCGCCGGATTGGGATAGATCTTCATCCCCGTTGATTCCTGCCATTCGATGGAAACCGGCCAGGTAAGGATGGTCACCGATACTGTATCTGAAGCCATACAGCCGTTGTCATCTGTGACATCCAGCCAGTACTTGTAGGTGCCTTCTGTCAGCAATGACCCATCCACAAGCAAGGAGTTCTCTGTACTTGCATCACTCCAAAGGTATACAGTGAAGACATCATCCGGTCCGATAAGGATGGTTTCATCTTTGTAAATGACAGAGTCGGGACCAAGGGTAAACTCAGGCAATGGATTCACTCCAATCTTAATGGTATCTGCACTCACACAACCGTTTGCATCAGTAACCTGAACCGAATAATTTCCGGAATCCGAAACAGGATAGATCCTGCCTGCATTAACCGGGGTCCAGTCATAGATTTCAAATGCACCCGGATCCAGTTCAATACCCGATCCATCACAAATACTGGTGTCCCTGCCCAACTCAGGAACCGGCAGCGGATTCACTGTGAGCATGAAGCTGTCTGCAGCCATGGCACATACATTGGTAACCACGCATCTATATATTCCTGATACATCGACGCTTACATCTTCCAAACTGATAATTGTATCAGTCACTCCGGATAACTCCTGATTATCAAGGAACCACTTATAGGATAAGGGAAGGGTCCCGCCTGCTTCAATCACAACTGAGATGGAGTCATGCACACACAATCCGGTATCGGCAAATTCTGAAGCGATCATGGCAGGCATGTTAACCGTTAATCCTGCCTTTGTACTGATCAGGGTTCCCACTGCATTAGTAACAATACAGTCATATTCACCTGTATCTGACAGGGCAGCCATCCCGATACGCAGATAAGGAAAGGTCGAATCGGCCAGTTCAATGCCGTCTTTTCTCCACTGGTAAAGCAATGGTCCTGAGCCGGTAGCAGCTACATTGAATCCGATGGAATCCCCCTGGCATACCACCAGCGGATCCGGATGATCAGTAATCTTTGGGGAATGCCGGATCTCTATTATAACGGAATCCATATTATTGGTTTCATCGTTCTCAGTTACCCTGTTATAAATATCGGCAGCTGCAATGAGATAATACTCCCCTTCCTGGATATCAGTTGCCACAGTTAACGTATCCTGAACAACAGTATCTCCTGCAGCAGGGATATATCCCGCCACAAAAACACCCAGGAGGCTGTCATCCCCGCTGAGCATAGAATCGTCGGAGAGATAAACCACTGTTGTATCCGGGTGTCCGGAACTCAGTCCGGGATTCTCGATGGTAAAGGAAATATATATGGTCGAATCGGATGAGACAATAGAAGGGGCCGAAAGATCTATCAAATGAAAATCAACATTTTGCGGGAAGTGCTGGTATCCCATGTCACTCCGGGTGCCGTCCGGATCAATAAAAATAAATTGTGGATCCCCTGTATCGATACAGGGTGATTTTGATGCATCAATGGTGGGATAACTGGTCCAGCTCAGTGCAAAATTCCCTCCCGCAGGATTGATGAACATTGGATCCGTATCGATGCAGCCTTCGCCA
>JADHVS010000132.1 GCA_016783865.1 Bacteroidales bacterium | reverse complement strand
TTCCTTTCTTTAATTCAGACTTTACATCAATATGGCCGCCATGCGCTTCGACCATACTCTTTACATAATACAGTCCAAGGCCGAAACCCTTTACATTGTGAATATTTCCGGTAGGGACCCGGTAAAATTTGTCAAAAATATGCTTGACCACCTCCTGGCTCATCCCTATGCCATTGTCTTCCACAGAAAAAACGATATCCCCGTTATCGTTAGAGGTAGAAATGTTAATCACCGGGTTAATCTCTGAATATTTGATTGCATTTTCCACCAGGTTGACAACAATATTTGTAATATGCATCCGGTCGCCCGTTAACACATATTTTTCCGCATCAAGATGATAGTTAACAGTGGTCCGTTCTTCACATTTCTCGAAACAGAGAGTTTGAACGGTATCTTTAATCAGGCTATGGAAGTCAAAATCTGATTTCTCCAACTCAATATCCCCCATGTCGAGTGATGCTACCTGTAATATCTTGTCGACCTGTGACCTCATCCTGGTGTTTTCGTCATAAATTATCCTGGAGTATTTCTTTATTCTCTCCATAGAAGATTCAGGGTCGGCATTCAGCAATACTTCCGAGGCCAGCGATATAGTTGATATCGGAGTTTTAAACTCATGTGTCATATTATTGATGAAATCATTTTTCATCTCCGACAACTTCTTCTGTTTTATTATGGTTGTAATAATATAGGTAAACAGGATAATTACCACCAGGATAAACATGCTGCTTAGAGTCAGCCAGAGTGACATTTCCACAAAAGCCTGCTGCCGCTGGGAAGGGAAAGTGATTGCCAGGTGAAAATATTCCTCCTTCCAGATACAGGAAAGGCAAGCCTTATATATTTTTTTTCGCTGATACTGCTCAAATTCACCGGTCGAAGCATAGATGATATCATCATTGCTTGTCCTTACGATGGCGAACTCAAAATTATTGTCGAGGCTATGATAATCGATGTATTTTGTCAGCAGTTTTGCGATCAAAACTGTATCGAGCACTTCAAACAGGGTAGTCTTTTGTTTGAAGTGCTGGTTATAATTTAAATTCCCTGAAGTATTAACCGTTGTATCGTTGTTGTACACCAGCTCTTGCATAACGTCATCAATAGCCATATCCACCCTGTGATCATATTGCTGCTCAGATAATTGTAACGCATTGATTACCCAAAATAACTGGGTAAGAATAAGTCCGACAAGAGCGAGCGATGAAAGAATAATGACAATCCGGATACTGATCCTTTGCATGACAGCTTCAATTCTGATCCAAAGATAAGGTATTAATCAGTTGTAAAACAGGGTTTAACAAATCTTTAACGTGCGGTAATCGGGGCGTTCCGGGGTGTTACTGGCTGTTGAAGTGATTCATGGTCCGCTCGATGCCAAGAAGGACAAAATTCCGTATCACATCGCTGGTCAGCTTAAGTTGTGCGGGCAACTGTTCCTCTTCTTCCTCTGTAAATGTTCCCAAAACATGATTCACCTGTGTTCCCCGTGAAAATTCGCTGCCAATACCAAACCTTAACCTGGCATAATTTTGTGTCCCGAGGATCTGGTTTATGTGGATGAGGCCGTTGTGTCCGCCGTCTCCACCCCTGGACCTTAAACGCAGGGTCCCGAATGGCAATGCAATATCATCAAGGACGACAAGCAGGTTTTCAATGGGTATCTTTTCCTTTTTCAGCCAGTAATGGACAGCCCGGCCGCTCAGGTTAACATAGGTGCTGGGTTTTAGCAGGATGAGCATCCGGCCTTTTAATACCATCCCGCCAACAAATCCGTACCGTTTGCTCTCAAAAGTGATCCGGGCACTCTCAGCCAGTGCATCCACCATCATAAAACCAGCATTGTGGCGTGTGTCGGTGTATTCCGGACCGATGTTGCCGAGACCAACGATTAGATACTTCACACTATGAGGAAATAAGATGAATATCCAATAATGAACAAGGATTTTTGATTTAAGAAGTACTTCAAAAATCAAATATCCTTGTTCGATATTCTTAAATCAATTCTATTCTTCTCTGGATTGATCTTCTGCCTGGCCTTCATCTGCCGCGGCCTCTTCGGCACCTTCTTCAACACCTGCTGCTGCTGCTGCTGCTGCTGCTGCAACTTCTTCTTCAAGTTCTTCAACAGATTCACGCAGGCCTTTAGCCACGAGCCTGGATGAGACTATACCGACTACCATGGCCCTGGGAGGATCAAGTATCTCGATGTTTTCATACTCCAGGTCACCCACTTTGAGAAAATCCCCGATATCGACATCAGTCATATCAATATCCAGGTGATCGGGTATATTATCAACCAGTGCACTGATTTTCATATGCCTTCTGTTCTGTCTTAATTTCCCGCCATTTTTCAAACCAATGGAACTTCCTGTAAGTATTATAGGCAGGTTAACCGTTACGGCTTTTTCTTTGAATACTTGTACAAAATCGACATGAATGATTTCATTCCTCACCGGATGAAACTGAATATCCTGTACAACTGCATCAAAATGTTTATCGCCGAGTACCAGCTTTACCAGATGAGCATCTGTAGTATAAATAAGTTTTTTGAAATTGATCTGGTGAGTGTAAAAATGTACGTTTTCTTCGCCACCATACAGAACACAGGGTACATTTCCCGCCTTCCTTAATTGTTTCGAGTCCTTCTTACCGGTACTTTCCCGGAAGGGACCCTTAATCTCTAATGTTTTCATTTTCTTTAAACAATAATTATTATGTGCTACTCAGAATTAATGCGGATGTTCTTAATCCCCCATCACACGGTTGTTAAAGATTTAACCCCGCAAAAAAGAGTTGCAAATATAATACTTATTGAATAAATGTACCACTGATTGACTGATAATTGTAAACCTTATTGATTACATCAGCAAACAGCTGGGCTGTGGAAAGCACCCTGATCTTATCACTTTGTCTCGGGATGGGTATCGTGTCGGTTACGAGAACCTCCGTAATGGCCGATTCTTCAATGCGCTCATAGGCCGGGCCTGACAGCACAGGATGGGTAGCGCAAACCCTGACCGATATGGCCCCTGCTGACATCATCATATCAGCAGCCAGGCAAATGGTTCCGGCTGTGTCGATCATATCGTCGACTATGATAATATTTTTGTCTTCTACCTCTCCGATTACCTTGAGGTCTTCCACCACATTGGCCTTCTTCCTTAATTTATAACAGATCACCATCTCGGTATTCAGAAACCGTGAATAGGCATTGGCCCTTTTGGTGCCTCCCATATCCGGTGCAGCCACGGTTAAATCCTCAAGGTCGAGCGTCTTGATATAAGGGATAAACAGGGCTGAGGCATAGAGGTGATCCACCGGTACATCAAAGAAACCCTGTAACTGATCGGCATGCAGATCCATAGTCACAATGCGGTCGACACCCGCAGCCGACAGCAGGTTAGCTACCAGCTTGGCACCGATTGATGCCCGGGGTTTATCTTTACGGTCCTGGCGTGCAAATCCAAAATAGGGGAGTACAGCCACCACCTTATATGCAGAAGCCCTTTTTGCGGCGTCGATCAGCAGGAGCAGCTCAAACAGGTTATCGGTTGGAGGAAATGTAGATTGGATAATAAAAACGGTACAGCCCCTTACCGATTCTTCATAATATGGCTGGAACTCACCATCACTGAAACGCAGCACATGGGTTTTTCCCAGTTCGATTCCGAAGTTTTCAGCTATTTTTTCTGCCAGGTAACTGGATTGGGTGCCGGCAAAAATCTTGATGGGAGAGTTCATTGGGCTGCTTGGTGACATGCTCCGGTCCAGATTAAGTTTGAGTTAATAATTGTTCAAATTTAGAATAAATAATTAATTTTTAGTCAACCTTTTGATTTAATGAAGCCACTCTGTTTACGAGTTGATTTTCGACTCGATGACACTCACCAGGATATCAATGGCAACTTTATTGTTACCGCCCTGCGGGATTATGATATCGGCATAACGCTTGGTCGGTTCAATAAACTGCAGGTGCATTGGTTTCAGGACCTTCTCATACCGGTCGAGCACATCATTAATCGACCTTCCACGCTCCATAATGTCACGTGATATGACCCGGCTTAACCGGTCGTCAGCATCAGTATCCACATAAACTTTTATATCCATCAGGCTGCGCAGGTTTTCATCGGAAAGGATTAATATGCCTTCCAGGATGAGTACATCCGAAGGCTCAATGGGAACAGTTTCTTCTGACCGGGTACAGGTAAGGTATGAGTAGATCGGTTTCCGGATTTTTTCCCCCTTTTTCAGGTTTTCAATGTGTTGGGCAAGCAGGGGCCATTCAATGGAGTCGGGATGATCAAAATTGATCTCCTTACGATCCTCCATCGGGACATGACTATTATCTTTATAATATGAATCCTGGGGAAGGAAGGTGACTTTTCCTTTCGGTAACTGATCTATGATTTTGTCTACAACGGTGGTTTTTCCCGATCCGGTACCACCGGCGACGCCAACAATCAACATGATGTATCTATTTTTATAACTTTGTCTTCACACCCCAAACTCTCACTCACACATCTCTTGACTGTGTAAAATTACCATAAATCATGAATAATTTATATCCATTAAAATTTGATCCTATACTGAAAGATAAGATTTGGGGCGGGACAAGGCTGAGGGACAGCTTGAATAAGAGTGGTGCCTCTGATACGTGTGGGGAGAGCTGGGAAATTTCTGCCATTCAGGGCAATATCTCAGTAGTATCGAATGGTTTCCTGGCCGGGAACAGCCTGCAGGAACTGATCGAGGTTTACATGGGCGACCTGGTGGGGGATAAGATCTATGAGAAATATGGAGTAGAATTTCCCTTACTGATCAAATTCATAGATGCCAATGACAAACTATCCATACAGGTCCACCCCGATGATGAGCTGGCAATGGAGCGGCACAATGCATACGGAAAAACGGAAATGTGGTATATCGTAGAAGCAGAAAAGGATGCCCGATTGATTTCGGGGTTTAACAGGTTTTTAAATAAACAGAGTTACCTGGAGTTTTTTAATCAGAAGAGACTGGTGGAGATCATGAATTTTGAGCAGGCAGGGAGCGGAGATGTGTTTTTTACACCTGCAGGACGTGTACATGCTATACTTTCCGGGATACTTCTGGCAGAGATCCAGCAGACCTCGGATATCACTTACCGGATCTATGACTGGGACCGGACCGATTCGGATGGGAAATCACGCGAACTGCATACCGACCTGGCCCTCGATGCCCTTGATTTCAAAAATTATGAGAAGTACAGGACCGATTATGAGTCTGTCCTGAACTTAACCGCTACCATTGCCGATTGTCCTTATTTCACAACAGGACTGATTCATTTCGATCAGCCGGTAGAAAAGGATTTCAATTTTATAGATTGTTTTGTTATTTATATGTGTATCGAAGGGGGAATGGAAATCGTTTATTCTGATAGTGAGATGGAAACTATCAAGGCCGGGGAATCGGTGTTGATTCCAGCATCGTTGAAAAATCTTGTATTGAGACCGATGGTTGAATCTAAGGTATTAGAGGTATATATAAGACAGTAGGCAGTAGGCAGTAGACAGTAGGCAGTAGACAGAAGGTGCATGATCTTAAAGAGTTCCATATTTGTAAAATCCAGCCAGCAGGTTGGGCAGTGTCCGAAGGGCAATATGCCGGAATATGCATTTATTGGCCGGTCGAATGTAGGGAAATCATCATTGATCAATTTTCTGACCAACAGGAAAAAACTGGCCAAGACATCATCTACTCCCGGGAAAACCCAGTTGATAAATCACTTCCTGATCAACGACGAATGGTACCTTGTGGATCTGCCTGGCTATGGATATGCCAAAACAGCAAAATCGAAGAGGAAGCAATTATCGAAGATCGTTGCTGATTATATTTCCAGGCGGGAAAATCTGAGCTGTCTGTTTTTGCTCTTAGATGCCCGCCTTGAAGCCCAGGAGATCGACCAGTTCTTTATCGATTGGTTAGGCAAAAACGGGGTGCCTTTTGTGCTGGTATTTACCAAGACTGATAAGACACCTGCTATCCGGTTTGAAAAGAACAGGAAAAAATATGAGAAGCTGCTGCTGGTAACGTGGGAAAAATTGCCATATATTTTCTGTACTTCAGTGACAAGGAAAAAAGGGAAGGACGAGATTCTTGATTTTATTGAAGAAGCGAATACAAGATTAATGGGGTCGAATAAAAATCCTGAAACGAGTTCAGGATGACTTGTCTCTGCCGGCGCCGTATTTGCGAAAGAATAAATCCATGAATATCCAATATCGAACATGGATTGTTGATTTAAAAGGTACTTCAAAAATCAAAAATCCATGTTCGCTATTCTTAAATCAATTGTTTTCTATACATTCATGGATTGTTGATTTAAAAGGTACTTCAAAAATCAAAAATCCATGTTCGCTATTCTTAAATCAATTGTCTTCTATACATTCATGGATTGTTGATTTAAAAGGTACTTCAAAAATCAAAAATCCATGTTCGCTATTCTTAAATCAATTGTCTTCTATACATTTGAATCGTGTTTTCAAGGCCATAGTAAAGTGCATCAGATATAAGGGCGTGTCCGATGGATACTTCAAGCAGATGCGGAATATTTTCGTTGAAATATTCCAGGTTTTCGAGACTCAGGTCGTGGCCTGCGTTCAATCCCAGTCCTGCCTCATTTGCCTTCCGGGCAGCCTCAACAAAAGGTGCAATAGCATTTTCTCTGCCGGCAGCGAAATTTGATGCATAAGGTTCGGTATACAGTTCCACCCGGTCGGTTCCCGTTCTGGCTGCGTATTCAACCAGTTTCAGGTTTGTCCCGATAAAAATAGAAGTGCGAATTCCAATGTTCCGGAGCCCGGTGATAACCTCGATCAGGAATTTCTCATGTTTCCTGGTATCCCATCCCTCGCGTGAAGTGATGGCATCCGGAGGATCCGGGACCAGGGTCACCTGGTCGGGTTTTACCTCCGCTACCAGGTCGAGAAACGACCTGGTAGGATACCCTTCAATATTGAATTCGGTCGTGATAGCTGGTTTGATATCACGGACATCCTGGTAACGAATATGTCTTTCATCCGGCCTGGGATGAACAGTGATCCCTTCGGCACCATACTCCTGACAATCGATGGCAGCCTGCAAGACGTTTGGGATGTTGCCTCCGCGGGCATTCCGTAGTGTTGCAATTTTATTTATATTTACACTTAATCTGGTCATCTAAGACAGCAAATTTTGATTGTTCAAAATTAACAGTAATTTGCCAGATAATTATGCTAACAAAAGAATTAATTTCCGATGTTGTGCCGGCGCTTCGTACATCAGATACGGGTCTGCAGGCGCTTTCGTGGATGGATATATTCAGGATATCCCATTTGCCCATTGTGAACAACACGGAATTCCTGGGATTGATCTCCGACCAGGATATTTATGACCTGAATATGGCCGATGAGCCCATCGGAAATCATAAACTTTCACTGTTTAGTCCGTATGTATATAGTTACCAGCATATTTATGAAGCAATCGAAGTGATCAGCCGGTTAAAATTGACTGTGGTTCCTGTGCTGGATGAAGAAAAGGAATACCTTGGACTGATCACACAGGGCGACCTGCTCAAGAATTTTGCCGACCTGGCAGCGTTAAGACAACCTGGCGGGATCATTGAACTGGAGCTGAATATCAACGATTATTCCCTCTCACAGATTGCACAGATTGTCGAGAGCAATGATGCCAAGGTATTGGGATTGTATGTAACCTCCCGGGAGGAGTCGACCAAACTGAATGTTACCCTGAAACTGAACATAACCAATATCACCTCAGTCATTCAAACATTCAACAGGTATAATTACACGGTGCTGGCCTCCTATATGACTGATGATGAGATGGATAGCCTGCTGAGTAACCGGTATGAGTCGTTTATGAAGTATTTGAGCATTTAATTTAAATCAGAATGGTCATCCTGAATTTATCTGCCTGCCGGGGGCAGGCAGGCGAGTTCGGGATGACATAATAAGCAGATGAAAATAGCCCTGTTCGGCAGACCTTTTCGTAAGGGATTTGAAGACAACATCTCCTCGTTGTTCAAATGGCTGGAGAACCAACGAGCCGAGGTGATTATTTTTGAGTCTTTTTATAATTTTCTGTCAGCAGAGTTAGGCCTCAAACCAAAGATCCATGGAACATACATCACCAATGAAGACATTATCGGGAATGCCGATTTTATGCTCAGTATTGGCGGAGACGGAACCTTTTTGGAATCGGTGACTATCGTCCAGGATTATGGTATTCCGATCATTGGCATTAATACCGGAAGGCTGGGATTCCTGGCCAATATTTCCCCCGAAAGAATTGAATCATCCCTGGATGCCATTGCTAAAGGGGATTTCGAGGTGGAGCGCAGGACACTTGCCAGCCTTAGCCTGTCGCAGGGCAAACTCAAAGGATTTTCCTGTGCACTGAATGAGGTAAGCATACAGAAGAAGTATTCGACCATGATCACTATTCATGCCTACCTTAATGGAGTGCTGTTGAACTCTTACTGGGCCGACGGATTGGTAATCTCAACCCCCACCGGTTCCACAGCCTATTCACTGAGTCTTGGCGGTCCTATTGTGACGCCCGATTCCGGTAATTTTATCATTTCCCCTATGGCTCCGCACACCCTGACCATCCGGCCTGTGATCGTTCCTGACCATAATGTGATCAAGCTGAGGGTAGACAGCAGCGATTCCAGCTTTATCCTTACCCTCGATTCCCGTTCGGAAATATTTGGCACCGACCTGGAGATCAGCATAAAAAGGGCCGATTTTACCATTAAGACAATCCGGATCGAAGGAAATACGTTTTATGATAACCTGAGGAATAAATTGCTGTGGGGACAGGATAAAAGGAATTAATATTCAGGCCAGTTATACAGATCGATTTTTTTTTATAAATTAGATTCGTGGTTAGTGTTAAAAGCAGATAATAAACAACAAATTCCGCATAAATGCTTACTTTTGCAAATATGAAGCTGAAAATGAGAATACGATATATTATTATTTTATCTTTGCCACTTTTAATTTTGGCGACCAGCGGGTCGGCACAAAAGTGGAAACTCAAGCGATACGAAGCGATAGCCGGCGTTGGAACGGCGCACTATTTCGGCGATATCGGAGGTGCACAAACTGAGGATAACCTGTTTGGATTAAAGGATATTGAGATCAAAGGCACCAGGCCATCCATTTATCTTGGAGCCCGTTATAAGATAAGGCCTAATATAGCCGTCAAAGCCAATTTTATTTATGGCTTCCTGGCCGGCAATGATGAGGGATCACTCAATAATGACCGGAATTATGCGTTCTCAACAGGGATATTTGAACCATCGGTCCAGGCCGAATACTCGATCATTTCTGAGGAGCAGAGGTACAGATCGAGTGCCTTGTATAACCGGCAGGGCATGATGAACAATTATTCAAAGTTCAATGTGTATGTTTTTGGCGGGATTGGAGGGCTTTTATTACATGTTAAACCAAATGAGGAGATGGAAGGCAGTGTTAATTATGATCCGTCACATCCAACGTTTGGACTTGCTTTTCCGATGGGTCTAGGAGCGAAATTTGTCTTAAGCGGTTCCTGGTCTGTCGGCGGTGAACTGGGAGGAAGGTTTACAACAAGTGATTATTTAGACGGATACACCTCTCAGTGGTCAAAACACAACGATGTATACTATTTTTTCACGATACAGGCAATTTACAGAGTTAAAACATCCAGACGTGGATACCCAATTTTATTCGGCGCCAAACGAGGATCATTCTTATAAACAAATGAGGAGTATCCTTCTCATTCTCTTTCTTATACTCATTTTCCCGGAATCCAATGCTCAGCGGAAAGCTGACCTTGGGATCATCGGTGGCGGGGCATATTATATGGGAGAGATTAATATGGCCAGGCATTTTTATAAGCCTTCACCCGTATATGGTGCTATGGCCAGGTATAACTTTAATCCCCGCAACTCGCTCCGCTTTCATTTAATGTACGGATCACTTAAGGGGGATGACCTCGATTTTAATAATGACTTCCAACAAGCCAGAGGAGCTAATTTTAAGACCACCATGCTGGATATGTCACTCAATATGGAATTTAACTTTTTCCCGTATGAAACAGGGAGGTTGAGAAAAGAAAAATATACTCCCTACGCCACAGCCGGAATGGGATACAGTCATGTGTTTGATACGGAAAAACAGGGCAGCGTAGCTCTGATATTTACCGGTGGTGCAGGATTTAAGATGAATGTGACCAAAACCATCAGCACCGGGGTGGAATGGTCGTTCCGGAAGACTTTCAATGACCTGTACGACGGAATAGAAAATCCGGGACCGGATTATACAACATTTTATCACAATAATGATTGGTATTCTACAGTTGGTATATTTGTAACCTATAAATTCTTAAGATACCTGTACGAATGTCCGGCCTACGAATAATAAATGAGCTAGAATGACTAAAATGAGCTAGAATGAGCTAGAATTAACCGGGGGAACTATTAAAATTTTAGTCATTTTAGTCATTTTAGTCACTTTAGTCATTTCTTTCTAATATGAGTTTAAAGGATAAAATAGATATTGAGAAGTTGCCCAGGCACATTGCCATAATCATGGATGGGAACGGCAGGTGGGCCGAGCGCAGAGGAAACGAGCGTGTGTTCGGACATAAGAATGGTGTTAAAGCCGTACGCGAAACAGTTGAGGCTGCTGCAGAATTGGGTGTGGATTATCTCACCTTGTACGCCTTTTCTACTGAGAACTGGAGCAGGCCCAGGACAGAGGTCGATGCTTTAATGTCGCTCCTGGTTATCACACTCGATGATGAGCTGGAAACACTGATGAAAAATAATATCCGGCTGATGACCATTGGTGATACGGACAGCCTGCCTTCAAGGGTGAATAAACACCTGAAACGCACCATGAAAATTACATCCGGAAATACCGGCCTGAAACTGATCCTTGCGCTCAGTTACAGCGCCCGTTGGGAAATCGTGGAAGCCGTCCGGAAAATAGCCAGACAGGTGGAAAACGGAGAAATCAGTGCAGAAGATGTGTCGTACGATTATTTTACAGATTGCTTATTAACAAAAGATATTCCTGACCCTGAGCTACTTATCAGAACAAGTGGCGAAAACCGTATCAGCAATTTCCTGTTGTGGCAGATCGCCTATACGGAATTATATTTTACACAGACATTGTGGCCCGATTTTCGTAAGGAAGATCTATACGAAGCCATATGCAATTTTCAGAACCGTGAAAGACGGTTTGGTATGATAAGTGAACAGGTAGTAACATGAATCTGAACAGAAGATTTTACAAGATATTCCTTCTCTGGGTCTCATTATTCCTGCTAATTCCTGTTTTTCAGGTTATGGCCCAGGAGGAGAAGGAGGTAATTGATTATGCTAAACTTCCGGTTTTCGATTATTCCAATCCCAGGGAATATGTAATTGCTGAAATAACCATTTCCGGAGTAGAATTCCTGCAACCCATGGTGCTTAAAAGCATGTCGGGACTCCGGGAAGGCGGTACTATTACTGTACCAGGCGACGATATGACCCGGGTTATCCATAAGTTCTGGGACCAGGGATTGTTTTCGGATGTTAAACTTACCGCTACCAGGGTCGAAGCAGGTAAAATCTGGATCGATATCTACCTGAAGGAACAACCACGGCTGACTTTATTGGAGATAAACGGGTTGAAAAAAAGTGAAAAGGAAGATCTGACTGAGAAACTGACCCTGCGCAGGGGAAGCCAGATCACTACTGATCTCATGAACAATACAGTACGGATCATCAAAGAACATTTCATCGAAAAGGGTTTCCTTAACACGGATGTGGACATTGTCCAGAAAGCCGATTCCGCCTCCGGGAATGGTGTTCAACTGTTCATCGAGATTAAGAAAAACGACAGGGTGAAAATTGAAGAGATCTATTTTGTGGGAAACGAGGTGTTTACTCAAAAGCGCCTTAAGCGGACAATGAAAGACACCAAGAAATATAACTGGAACATATTCAAGGCTTCAAAACTGATCAAGGATACCTACAAGGAGGACAAAAAGAAACTCCTTGCCTTTTATAATGAGAACGGTTACAGGGATGCCAAGATCCTCAGAGACTCCATTTCGGTGTTGAATGATAAAAGGGTCGACCTTACCATCTGGCTGGAAGAAGGAAATAAATATTTTTTCAGGAATATTGAATGGATCGGGAACACAGTCTACCCGTCGGAATTGCTGTCGAGAGGACTGGGTATCGATAGGGGAGATGTCTTCGACCAGACCGTACTTGATAAGAGGCTTCAGATGGATGAGGATGCCGTAAGCTCATTATATCTCGACAATGGATACCTGTTTTTCCAGGTCGATCCGGTTGAAGTACGCATCGAGAATGATTCCATCGATTTTGAGATGAGGATCCACGAGGGAGAGCAGGCCACCATCAATGAAGTGATCATCACCGGGAACACCAAGACCAATGAACACGTGATCCGGCGTGAGATCAGGACCAAGCCTGGCGCATTGTTCAGCAAGGCGGAGATCATCAGAAC
>JADHVS010000013.1 GCA_016783865.1 Bacteroidales bacterium | reverse complement strand
ATATTTCCGTATCTCCTGGACCGGAGATGAGATCCACCCCGACATGGGGAATATTGAAATCACCAAAACTAACGATGGCATTGCCTGGGGAGGACTCTACTGGCAATACTTCGAGAACCTGGATCAGATAACCCCACACGAAACACCATTGACGGTTGAGAAACAGCTGTTTTTGGAGAAAAATACTGCTGCCGGACCCATACTTGAACCAATTTCAAATTTCAACTTTCAAATTTCAACTGATTCTTCATTTCTCCATGGCACCACGGCACCACAGCACCAATTACTGAGTATTGGAGCCAAACTCAAAGTTCGTCTCATCGTTACCGTGGACCGCACCATGGAATTCGTGCACCTGAAAGACTTGCGGGCGGCCGGGCTGGAACCGTTCCCCTCCCCTCAGCCCCCTCCCCAATTAGGGAGGGGGAGCACGGAATCAGGGCTTTCCGGCTACCGCTATCAGGATGGACTTGGGTATTATCAATCGACCACGGATCTAGCCACCAACTTCTTTTTCGACTACCTGCCCAAAGGTACCTGGGTGTTCGAATACCCGCTTGTAGTGAACAACGCCGGCGATTTCTCAACAGGAATCGCCACGGTTCAGTGCATGTACGCCCCGGAGTTCTCAGCACATTCGGAAGGAAGCAGGATTGAGATAATGAAATAGTGAAGCAATTGAACGCTGATGACACTGATGCCTTCGGCAACGCAGATTTTCACGGATTTTCTTTGTTTCTTTGTTTTTCGCTCGTACTTCGTATTTATAACTTGCATTCTAACTTTGTACTTCTGGCTTCGTACTTCGAATATTAGTACTTTTGACTGCTAAATATCAATCCGATCACTATGTTTCGAACACATACCTGCGGGGAATTAAGATTTACGGATTCAGGGAATAAGGTGATACTGGCCGGATGGGTACAACGGAACCGTGAAATGGGAGGATTGACCTTCATCGACCTGCGTGACCGATATGGGATTACACAGCTCGTTTTCAACATGGAAGTGAATCCGGATCTTTGCGAAATAGCACGGGAACTGGGGCGCGAATTCGTGATCCAGGCAAAAGGAAAAGTAGCTGAGCGATCCAATAAGAATCCGAAGATTCCGACCGGTGATATCGAGATTCTTGTGGAAGAGCTAACGGTTCTAAACTCCTCCAAAGTTCCTCCTTTTACGATTGAAGATCATACTGATGGCGGTGAAGAACTGCGGATGAAATACCGTTATCTCGACCTCCGCAGGAATGAAAACAAGAAGAACCTGCTCCTGCGTCACACGATGGCTATTGAAACACGTAACTACCTGAATTCTAAAGATTTCATTGAAATTGAGACCCCCTGCCTGATCAAATCTACCCCCGAGGGTGCCAGGGATTTTGTTGTTCCTTCCCGGATAAACGAAGGCCGGTTTTACGCGCTTCCCCAGTCTCCACAAACGTTCAAACAGCTCCTGATGGTGGCCGGGTACGACCGCTACTACCAGATCGTCCGTTGCTTCCGTGACGAGGACCTGCGGGCCGACCGTCAGCCGGAGTTTACCCAGATCGATTGTGAGATGGCTTTTGTGATCCAGGATGATGTATTGAACACGTTTGAAGGATTAGCCAGGCATCTTTTCAAATCAATCCTGAATCAGGATATCACGAAGTTTCCGAGGATGCCCTACGAAGATGCGATGAGACTGTACGGTTCTGACAAACCGGATATTCGTTTCGGAATGACTTTCATTGAGCTCAACCATTTGCTTCAAAATAAGGGATTTACGGTGTTTGACGACGCCGAGCTCGTGGTGGGGATCAGGGCCATAGGATGCGGAGATTATTCCCGTAAACAACTGGATGAGCTGACCGATTTCGTAACACGGCCACAGGTTGGTGCCACCGGATTGGTTTATATCAAATACAATTATGATGAAACCATCAAATCATCGGTGGATAAATTTTACACACCCGAAGATCTGAAACTGGTTCTGGATGAGTTCGGGGCAAAACCCGGTGATCTCGTTCTGATCCTGGCAGGCGACACTGATAAAACCCGATCCGCGATGAGCGATCTGCGCCTGGAAATGGGGAAACGGTTAAACCTGATGGATCCGGATGCGTTCAAACCCTTATGGGTAATAAATTTTCCAATGTTTGAATACAATGATGAAGATGGAAGATTTTATGCAAAACATCACCCATTTACCTCTCCAAAATTTCCGGATAATATTGATCCTCTTCATTATTTGAAACACTTTGAAAATCCGGCTAATTTACTTGCAGATTCTTATGACCTTGTGATTAATGGTGTCGAGATCGGTGGTGGATCGATACGAATTCATAACAAAGAAATCCAGAAGGAGATTTTCTCAATACTTGGTTTTTCTGATCAAGAAGCTCAAGACCAATTCGGCTTTCTGATGAACGCCTTCGAATACGGAGCTCCACCTCATGGAGGTATCGCATTTGGCTTCGACCGCTGGGTCACTCTGTTTGGTGGCGGCGACTCCATCCGCGACTTCATCGCCTTCCCGAAAAATAACGCAGGACGGGACGTGATGATCGATTCTCCTTCGGCTATTAGCGAGGAGCAGTTGAAAGAGTTGGGAATCCGCTTACGTGCGAAGCCAGAAGACTGATCCACAGGCTGGCGAAAATCAACGGGGTTTTGAAGGTCACTCGTTGAGTTCGGCCTCCATTTTTTCACGATCTTCCGGGGAGATATGGGGACAGTCGACCATGTACTTATTCATCGCCCTCTTAAATTTTTTCCCAAAATCCTGATCCATCACCAGGTCTCCGTATTTCTCCTGAAATTCCTGGTTGAGAATGGTGATCTCAATGTTCATTTTATGCTTTTCGGCTGAGAATTTCTGAATATTCAGGGAGTCGTTCGCTTCGAAAGCTCCTTTCAGATTATTCTGAATTTCAATAAACTTACACATGGCATCCGCCAGAGGTTCCACGTCTTTGTCCAGTTCATTATTACCACATCCGGTAATCGCAAACCATACGAAGGCCAGTAAGGCGAAGAGTATTCCGTTTTGTTTCATAGAATTCAATTTTTGCGCAAAGATACTGGTTTTTCCAGTTCTCCTAATCTTCTTATCTTTATCTGCGCAATCCGCGAAATTTGCGGTTAAAATGATGAGCCATGAAAACATTTATTTTCCTTTGTGTTTGCCTCCTGGGATTATCACTGGTTGCCACTTCCCAACAGGTAGATACTTCCAATCAGGATGAGGTCAACGAACTGAAATCCGATCTGAAGGATCTCTCCTTCGACCTGGATCAGCTCCGTAAAGCTGTGGATGACATCTACTGGTATAACCGCGTAGGCGATGTTGCATTCATCGACAAAGTTTACATTACTGGCCCGCCGGTAAATCCTGAGACTATTAAGAATAAAACAGCCATGGGGATTAACAATCCCGTAAAATTTTACGCGTATGTCTTTGTTCCCCGTGGTATCGATGCCGGGAAGCAATATCCCCTGCTGGTCTTTCCACATGGCGGTGTGCACGGTGATTTTACTACTTACTACGCCCACATCATCCGGGAGCTGATGGCACAACAGTACATCGTTATTGCTCCTGAATACCGTGGAAGTACCGGGTACGGGAAATCCTACTGGGAGCGAATCGATTACGGTGGCCTGGAGGTGGAGGATACCGATGCCAGCCGGAATTACATGGTTGAAAACTATGATATCGTGGACAATAACCGGATCGGAATCCTGGGCTGGAGCCATGGGGGAATGATCTCCCTGCTTGCGGTGTTCAATCATCCCGACCATTACAGTGTCTGCTTCGCCGGAGTTCCGGTCAGTGATCTGATTTCCCGGATGGGGTACCAGGATGAAGAGTACCGGGCGCTCTATTCAGCTGATTATCACCTGGGAAAAACCGCTCAGGAGAACGTGGAAGAGTACAAAAAACGCTCTCCGGCCTGGAACACTCATAAGCTGAAAACTCCACTACTGATCCACACCAACACCAACGACGACGATGTGAACGTACTTGAGGTGGAGCACCTGATCAAGGGATTGAAAGCCGATGGGAAAAAATTTGAATATGAGATCTTCCAGGATGTGGAGGGAGGGCACTCCTTCGACCGGATCGATACCCGGACTGCCAAAGAGATCCGGTTGAAGATTTACGCATTTCTCAACCGGTACCTGAAACCCCCTCACCCGCTGAAAACCATGAGCGAACTGGAGAAAGCGGCATATGAGAAGTGGTGAGGTGAGGTAGTAAAATAGCGAGGAAATAGCGAAACTGCGAACTAGCCCTGTACCAGCTTCTCCAGTCCTGCAATCATAAACACTTTCTTGATATCCGGCTTTGGGGATTTGATCCAGAAATTTCCGGCCCCCAGCTCTTTGAATTTTTTCAGGCAGATACGCAGGAATGTTGAGGAGATATAGTCGACTTCGGAAAAATCAAATTCCAGTCTTTTTTCGGTATTCGTAATTTTATCGATCTCGGGTTCGAGCTCCAGGGAAAAGATCGTATCGAGTCTTCCCGACAAATAACAAATCACCAGATCGCTGGTAGATTCCGTTTTCAAATTCATATTGGTCTGTTTTAATAGTTTTTATTGTATTCTCGTTCAAGGGTATCGGCATCGACCGATTCATCCAGGTAGATATCAAATCCGAGGTTGAGCATCCTGACATTCATCCGGCGGCGCGTGATCCGCTGGATATTCAGCAGGTGATGAGCCGACACGTTATCGGTGGTAATATTTTTACCAGCCGTTCCGCAACCCAGCGTGAAGGAGGGTTCAAGTGTATTGTACAGGGAACCCACTGCGCCTTGGGAGGAGGGCATGTTCACCACAATCCTGCCGGCGTTCATCATGATGGAAAACTTCCGCATTTTCTCTTCGTCGTATGAGAAGATAGAGGCT
This sequence comes from Bacteroidales bacterium, assembly GCA_016783865.1. The sequence continues at coordinate 35,914 of JADHVS010000013.1, read as the reverse complement.
GTGTGACCAATTCCACCGTGATAGTTGAGATCAATGCATTTCCTGATTGCGTCGTCGAAATCATTTGCCTCGTAATAGGCCAGGATAGGGGCCAGGATCTCCGATGATAGAGGTTCTTCGTCTCCTATTTTTTCCAGGGGTGCTATCAGTAACCGGGTCCCTTCCGGGATTGTAATTCCGGTCATGACCGCAATCTTTTCGACGGATTGGCCTACAATTTCCGGGCTCATTGATTTGGTTCCGCTGAACCATGCCACTTTTTCAACAGCTTTGATCTCTTCAGGGTTGAGAAAGTAAGCTCCCTGACGGACCAATTCTTCTTTCACCTTTCCGGCTATCTCTTTCTCTACTACCAGGGCCTGCTCGCTGGCACAGATGGTCCCGTAATCAAAGGTTTTTGACCGCATTACCTGATCCACTGCAAAGGGTACATCGGCTGTTTTCTCCATATATACCGGTACATTTCCGGCACCCACGCCCAATGCCGGGGTTCCGGAACTATATGCCTCGTGAACCAGTCCGGTTCCTCCGGTAGCCAGGATCAACGCCAGTTTCGGGTGTTGCATCAGGTACTGGGTCTCCTCCCGGGTTGTGTGGGTAGTCCATTGGATGCAATCTTCAGGGGCCTCTTCGCCCAGTGCCGCTTCGTAACAGATGCGGGCTGCTTCAATAGAACATTTGGCTGCTCTCCGGTGAGGGCTGATGATGATCGGATTACGGGTTTTTAGTGCAATCAAACTCTTGAAAAGTGTGGTGGAAGTAGGATTGGTGACCGGTGTCACAGCCAGGATGGGTCCAATGGGCTGGGCGATCTCGATGATACCTGAACGTTCATCTTCCGAAATGATTCCAACTGTCTTTTTGTTTTTAAGATTTTCGTAAACATATTGGGTCGCGATGGCATTTTTCTTCACCTTATCTTCCCAGCGCCCGAGTTGGGTCTCCTCGGCGGCCATCTTTGCAAGTTTGATCCGGTTGTTTAATCCGGCTTTATAGACAGCTTTTACGATCCGGTCAGTTTGGGTCTGGTCATACTGATTAAAGATCGCAGCGGCATAGGTTGCCCTCTCCAGGATCTCATCAATGTTGTTTTTCTGTTGTTCGTCCATGTTAGCATATTTGAAGCGGGTAAATATACCAAATTCTTCTGAACCCACTCCATTTCCGTACCTTTGCAAAAAAATTGTGAATAAACCTGAAATCACAGCCCCAGCCGGAACCTGGGAATCTCTCTCCGCTGCCATCCAGGCAGGTGCTGATTCGGTCTATTTCGGGGTGGGCGTGCTGAATATGCGGGCCCGGTCATCGATCAATTTTAGCCTTCGTGACCTGGTCAAAATTTCCCGAATATGCCGGAAGCACCAGGTCAGAACCTACCTTACGTTAAATACGGTCATTTACGATTCCGAGGTAAAGGAGATGAAGCGGATCGTAGATTCAGCCAGGAAAAACGGTATCGATGCCATCATCGCTTCCGACCAGGCAGTGATCCAGTATGCCCGATCCGTTGGCATGCCGGTTCATATGTCCACCCAGACCAACATCACCAACCTGGAGGCGGTCAAATACTGGTCGCAGTTTGCCGATGTCATGGTTACAGCACGGGAATTAAACCTCGACCAGGTAACTTCCATCATACGTAACATCAGGAGACAGAAGATCACGGGGCCGTCAGGGCACCTGGTCCGTCTGGAGATCTTTGTTCACGGCGCCCTTTGCATGGCAGTCTCAGGAAAATGTTACCTGAGCCTCGATCATTACAATGCTTCGGCCAACAGGGGAGCCTGCTACCAGTTATGCCGCCGCCCATACCGGGTAACCGATTTCGACGGAGAGGTTGAACTGGTGATTGCTAATGAATACATCATGTCGCCCAAAGACCTCTGTACCATTGGCTTTCTTGACATAATTGTTAAGGCTGGGGTTTCGATCCTAAAGATCGAAGGAAGGGGGCGAAGTCCGGAATATGTGAAAACCGTGGTCTCCTGTTACCGGGAAGCGATTGACGCAATAGCAGAGGGCAGTTTTACGCAGAAGAAAACCGAAGTTTGGTTTGCCCGTCTGAATTCAGTTTACAATCGCGGTTTTTGGGATGGATATTACCTTGGGCAAAAAATGGAAGAATGGGCCAAACAATATGGCTCTTTCGCTACCCGGTCAAAAGAGTATGTGGGGAAAGTGACCAACTATTTCACGCGGCTCAGAGTGGCCGAAATCAAACTGGAATCAGGGAATCTGGCATCCGGTGACACCGTCTACATCCAGGGTCCCACGACGGGCGTCATCGAAATGACGATCCCTGAAATCAGGGTGGAGCTAAAACCGGTTAAAATAGCCAAAAAAGGAGAGGTCTGTTCAATCCCTGTTCCAGAGTTCCTGCGCCGAGCCGATAAAATCTATAAGATAATTCAAAATTGAATGCTTGGTAACCTTCATACCCACACTTCTTTCAGCGACGGCTCCTCTCCTCCCGAAAACTACATCGATGAGGCTATCAAACAGGGATTTTCCTTCCTGGGTTTCACTGATCATTCACCGGTTCCCTTTCCAAATACCTTTGCGATCCATGAAGGGGGACTTGATGACTATGTAGAGGCAATCAATAGGCTCAAGGTTCAAGGCTCAGGGGAATCAACAAAAATCGAAAATCGAAAATCGAAAATCGAAATTCTTCTTGGTCTGGAGTATGATTACATTCCCGGATTGACAGGGTCGGTCAGAGAGCTGCGGGACGCTTATCCGTTTGATTACATCATCGGATCCGTTCACCTGATCCGGAATACTCATCCGGGTTTGATCTGGTTTATCGATGGGCCCCAGGCAGCCACCTATGACCAAGGGCTTCGTGATGTATTCGGAGGAGATGCCCGCAAGGCGGTAACCGCCTATTGGAGGCAGCTTCAGGAGATGGTCACGCAGGAGAAACCCGACATCATCGGCCATTTCGATAAGGTAAAAATGCACAACCACGATCGCTTTTTCCGGGAGGATGATCCCTGGTATGTTGCCCTGGCAGAGGAGAGTCTGGAGCTGATCCGGCAAACCGGGGCCGTGGTGGAGATTAACACCCGCGGACTCTATAAAAAACGATCTGCATCGCTCTTCCCGAGTTCCAACCTTTTAAAGAAAATTCTACAGTTGAAGATACCCGTCGCTCTCACCTCTGATGCCCACAAACCCGAAGAGCTTTCTCTCCATTTTGATGAAGCACGAGCTATCCTGCAAGAGATTGGATTCCGCTCGCAATGGATGCTGGCCGGGGCTGGCTGGAGTGAAATTCCAGTATAATATTCAATTCAATTTGAGATTTCCTTCGGTTTCCAGGCAATCCGGTGAACCGGCAGAGGTTCCACGTAGATAGCCCGTACCGGTCGGGTTGGACAAATGTGTTCACAAGCCCCACATCCGATACAGGTTTTTTCATCGATACCCGGGATGGTCAGTTCGCCCAGGAACGGTATCATGGTGATGGCTTTGGTCGGGCATTTCCCGGCACAAAGCCCGCATGTTTTTCTATCTGCCACCGGGATACAGAGGTTCTTTATCAATTGCGAAGTGCCGATCTGGATCCGTTTTTTCTGCTCCAGGGGAAGCGGAAGGATCGCTCCTGTCGGACAAATTTCAAGACATTTAAAGCACTCGAAATCGCAGTGTCCGGCTTCAAAATTCATCCTGGGTTGGAGAATTCCTGTGAAGCCAAACGCCATGACCGATGGCTGTAAAATCCCCGTTGGGCAAGCGCTGACACAGAGATGGCATGAAGTACATCTCTCCGTGTAATGATCGAAACCGATGGATCCGGGAGGCGTTGCCGGATAAGGATTCCCGCTTTCCAGATGATCATCCTGCCGGGCAGTAAATACCGATTTGGAAAAAGCCAGGACTGCTGGCGCCAAAGCAATCCATTTGAGAAAATCTCTCCGGGAATGAAAACTCAGCGGTTCTGGCGGAGGGGCAGAGAGAGCCGGGCGGAAAATCCGGTATCGTATCCCATCATTTGAACAAATCTGCAGGCAGTTGAAACAAACCACACATTGTGTAAAGTCCAGTTCTTTTTTTCCCGGGTCAATACATCCTGATTTGCAAACCTGACTGCATTTACCACAGGAGAGGCAGCTGGCCTTGTGTATCTGAATCCTGATCAAAGAAAACCTGGAAAGCAATCCCAGGAGTGTGCCAACCGGACAGATGACCGTACAATACCACCTGTTTTTATAGATCGCCAGGAAAACAATGACAATGAACATGAACCCGGTCACCAGCAAGGAGGCCAATGATGAAACATGCCGCGTGGTCTCTTCTGCTGCAGGATTACGGAACGTGTGCAAGGAGAAAAACAGAGGGTTTCCAGGCAGATCAAAGAGTGGGCCAATCAGTCCGGAAACAAATCTCCCCGCCAGGCTGAAAGGGTCCAGCAAGGTGAATAGAAAGAGGTTCCCAAAAAGGAAAAGGAGCAGGGTAAGGCCCAGGATCGGATAGCTTATCCAGGGCAGCGCTTTCCTGTATTGTGTTGGAAGGATTTTGTCTGGTTGACCAGAATCCAAACGATTACGGATTCCTATGACAATATCATGAATGGTTCCCAGCGGACAGAAGGAGGAGCAGTATATCCTCCCGAAAAGAAGGGTCAGGAGGATAATCACCAGGAAACCTAAGGCAGCGATTGAAAGAGAGTTGAAAAAGCCAATCAGGGAGGGAACAAACTGAAAATAGAGGACTGTTTTTACCAGGTAAACGGAGGAGAGTACCATGATATCTGCGAAGATGCCACAGGTGAGTGCGAAAAGAATAAGGGAAACAGCCACCCGGATGGGTTTCAGAATTTTCCGCTTCATGCTGGATGTATTGATCCGTTTGTGGATAAAAATACAAAAAAATGATCCCTCTTTTTCGTATTTTTGCTTCAGGGTAACCGCTTGGTATGATTTCACGGGATACAATCGATAATATCATTTCCGCCATCCGGATTGAGGAGGTAATTGGTGATTTTGTTACGCTCCGGCGAAGGGGTGCCAACATGATCGGATTGTGTCCTTTCCATAATGAGAAAACTCCCTCTTTTACAGTCTCGCCTGCCAAAGGGATCTATAAGTGCTTTGGTTGTGGTAAGGCCGGAAGCGGGGTCAGTTTCGTGATGGAACACGAACATTTCACCTATCCCGAAGCGCTACGTTACCTGGCTAACAAATACCAGATCGAAATTGAAGAAGAGGTTCTGACGACAGAGATGCAGGAGCAGCTCAGTGAGCGTGAGGCCCTTTTCAACCTGAACCAGTTTGCCCGGGATTATTTCGAAAAAACCCTTCACGGTACGGAAGAGGGCAAAGCCATTGGGCTCAGCTACCTGAAAGAGAGAGGGATCCGTGATGATATCATCCGGAAATTCCAGCTGGGATACAGCCCCTCAACATGGGACGCCTTTACCGAGCATGCAAGAGAACAGGGGTATAAGCTGGAAGCCCTTGTGAAGAGCGGAATGACCCTTCAGAAAGAGGAGCGTGCCTATGACCGTTTCCATTCCCGGGTGATCTTCCCGATACACAGCGTTTCCGGCAAGGTGATTGGTTTTGGCGGCCGGATCCTGACATCTGAGAAAAATCGTCCAAAATACGTAAACTCTCCTGAATCAGAGGTTTATAATAAAAGTAAATCCCTCTATGGGATCTATTTTTCCCGTAATGCCATCACCTCAAAAGACAACTGCTACCTGGTGGAAGGGTACACCGATGTAATCTCGCTTCACCAGGCGGGGATTGAAAATGTTGTGGCTTCGTCGGGAACTTCGCTTACCCATGATCAGATCCGGATGATCCTTCGGTATACCAAACAGGTCACCATTCTTTACGATGGTGATCCGGCCGGGATCAAGGCATCTTTTCGCGGGATCGACATGATCGTGGAAGAGGGGATGGATGTAAAAATTGTCCTGTTTCCCGATGGGGAAGATCCGGATTCCTACGTACGAAATCATCATCCTTCCGAAGTGGAAGAGTTCATCAATAAGCGAGCCGATAACTTTATCCTGTTCAAAACCAAGCTGCTACTTGAAGAGACCAAGGGTGACCCGATCAAAAAAGCAGGCCTGATCAAAGAGATTGTAAACACCATCAGCCTGATTCCTGACGGAATTAGCCGGACTCTCTATATCAAAGAGTGTTCGGCCCTGATGAACGTTCCGGAACAGGTGCTGATGAATGAGGTCCGGAAGATCCTTCGGAATAAACTGAAAAAGAGGATCCCCGAGGTGGAGAGACCTGAAGAGGTCGGCTGGCTGGAAGAGACTACCGCTCCCTCCCAGGAAGAGATCGATCTCATTTCCGACGAATACCAGGAGCGTGAGCTGATCAGGCAACTATTGCTGTATGGGCGGGAATCAATTACTTTACAAAAGATAGATGAAGATGGCCGGGAGGTTCCGTTTTCGATGCGGGTAGCCGATTTTATCGTGGTTGACATTTTGCGTGATGATCTAGAATTTGAAAGTGCACTGTATGGTCGCATTTTTGCCGAATTTGTGGCGGCCCGTGAACGGGATGAGGTACCCGATGACACCTATTTTAAACTCCATGCCGATCCCGAGATTGCCCATACTGCTATCGACCTGATGGTATCGCAATATGAGCTGAGTGAAAATTGGGAGAAGAAAAGCATCATCGTCGAGGAAGAGCCAAAACACATCAAAGAGTTGATTATTTCTTCCATGCTCTCCTTTAAAGTGAAAAAGCTGGATAAGATCATCACGGCCAAACAGAAAGAGATGCAGGAGACCGCTGATCCAAAAGAGGTAGAGCTGCTCCTTTCAGAGCTCAGAAATCTGAAGGCCAGTAATATTCAGATCAACAAAAAACTCGGAAGGATTATTACCAAGTAATTACTTCCGGAAAATAAGTTCGTTGGTTTGTGGTAGATTCCAGGTGTCCATTAGTTCCTTGAATGCTTCATAGTCAGGTGTTTCTATGATCTTCTTGTCGATCGCAAGCTCTTTCCTGATCTGGAGCATATTCCCTTTTTCCTTCACCAGGTAAAGAAGTGACCCTGCTGCATTCTTGATCCGGATCTCCTGCTCTCCCGATACCAGTTTCAGATTTTCCGGAATGGCAATGGTCAGGTCATAGCTCTCTTCGACAGGATACGGAATCTCAACCGGATTATCGCGCTGTGCGACCAATTCCCGAATACTCCAGCTATCAATGCCTGTGCTGATGTATGGAAGAGAAAGGAGATAAAAATCCGAATCTCTTTCCAATGCATTTTTCTTGTTCGCGGAACAGGAAAAGGAGCTCGTGTTTGTTGTTATACTGGATAAAACGATATCCTTGAACTCCGTTGAAGCCAATAAACCCCGGAGATAGGATTTGAGTTTTTTCTCGCTCCGGATCAAAGCCAGAAAAGGATTGGCTGCTTCCGTTACAGATCCGGTGAGTTCGCCGGAAAGGGTCATGTTTGTGTCCAGTATAAATACTCCCTTCAGGTTCAGACCGGTGGCGTTCACCGTTGGTCGAACCAAGTCAAAGGCGCTGTTCTCTTTCAGCACCAGTAAAACCTGTGGTGGTTCCAGCTGTGTCATATCAAATGCATTCGCCTGTTTTACAGATAGATATGTTTCGCCTAAAACCGGGGCCTCTACCCTTACAATCCAATCATCAAGAGTAGTTAGTGTGCCTACAGTTTCATCAAACACATTTCCGTTGAATTGAAGGACCGGATCAGCCTGGAGGCCCGCCTGCTTAAGCAAGGTAGTCATCAAAACCGCTTTCTCGGCTGTTGTCCCTCCATTGCTGTTCCAAACCCGGGCAGGTGTTCTGAGTCGATACCCTGTGTACTCATCCGGAATGCTGAAGAGATTCAGATCTTTCACAACACTTTCCTGGATTGCAAATACCAGTTCTTTTTTCTCTTTATTCCCGGATTCAAGATCAGCAACAAACTCTTTCATGGTGGGAGTCGTTTGATACCGGAAAGCTTCCTGTTGCATATAAAAGTCAACCAGGGATTGATAACAGTCCAGGGAGCTGAATACCAGGGCCGGGTAAATTCCGGATTCATCCGGTTGATAGGGTTCGTGGGGGATGGCCGGGAGGTTGGTCATCGTCCAGGTATAAACCCGGTATCCGTTTTCTGTTTTCTCAGAAGGTTTTGTGTCGCTGTTGAACAGGTGGTAAAACAATGGCTGGTCTGCAGGTGTGCGGACGATAACTGTCATCGATTTCACTGGCTGAGTTTCAGCAAATAAGTTGCTTCCCATAAAAGCAGGAAAGAATCCGCTGGCTGTCCTGACTGTGTAATCGAGAACTATTGTGGCTCCGATCTCCAGACCAGTATGCGTGATCACCATTTCGCGTAATCCGTTGAAAGCCGGGGCATGTGAGGCAACCCTTGGAAGCACTTCATTGAATGCATTGCCGGGGGTCATCACCTTCTTCCCATCGGCCATGATGGTATATGCCTCGTTTATCTCCAGCTTCTGGAATGCTGGGTTATAAACGACAAACGTTTCTCCGTATAGCCTGTGAAACGAGCGATAGTTCTGAAGTTTCAGTTGTTTGGCATACCGGTAATCCATGGTTCCGTCACCATGCAGTGTATATTCTATTGTGACGGAAAGGAAAACCGCATCATGGTTCTCTTCCTGCGCAACGGCCTCAAATAACAGACTGATTAAAAGAGATATAGAGAAAAGTATGAGGAATCGTTTCATGGTCATGTTTTTAGGGATTTGTTTATTCACTTATTAGTTCTATGACGACATTCTCTTTTGCGAACCGGTTCTGAGCCGCTACAACAGCTCTGTACTGAGGCCATTCTCCGGGTTCGTAAATTCTTTTTCCCAGGGTGATCTTTTCCTGAAAAGAGAGTATTTCACCCTGAAGGGTATATCCGCCGTAAATGGAGGCAACGGTTCCCTCCTCATCAACCGGTTCCGGGATCCGCACAGCCTGTTTCAAAGCGGGAATCCGGATGTTTTCCAGCACGTTAACCTGTCGTGAGCAGCGGTCGCGAAAAGCGAATTCCCGTGTATCCAGGTCGGTGTCGAAATAAAGATGCGATTGTGCTGATCGAAATAGCTGGGCTGCCATCAACGGTTTGAAAAAGAGTGTGCTTCCCGAAACTATCGCATAATCCGGGATCGCATAGCCAATTTCAATCCTGATCGGCCCTGCGAGGTAATCCATCGGATCGCCATATTCCAGTTTGGTGATGGTTACCCTGGGGTGGATCCGGAGAAATTCCCGTTCGATATTCCGGTTCCACTCCGTTTTGCTGGAGTTTTTAAAGTATCCCCGGACCGAACCGTCAGATTGTCCTTCCGCTGTTATGACCATGGTTCCCGTCAATGTCCCGTTAGCAAGCAACTCGGCATTGGAGGTAACTTTAATGTAGTGATTTTCAGGTGGAGAGAGGGGGGTGGTAGCCAGGTCGGCTCCTTCGGGAACTCCCATCAGGTACTGCTGCTGCTGTTCTGCGCTGGACCAGAGTTCCCGAAGGAACGGTACCCAGGTTGGGTCGAGAAGGTGGTATTGGCCGTCGCTTAGTTTAACTATAGTCACACAATGGTTAAACTGGTCGGCCGGAATATAATCAATGCGTGATCCTGCCATGGTCATCGCCGGGTAGGATTCAAATCCCGCTGCCCGTAACATCGTGATCAGCATCCCTGCTTTGTCTTTGCAGACTCCACATCGATCGGTGAACGTCATCCCTCCTTTGTGAAGTGTGAATCCCTCTCCCTCTCCCATGGAGATACCGGAATAACGGATCTCATCGGCACACCAGTGAGTTAGCAGGGAGATAGAGTCAGTTTCTGTTTTCGCTTGCTTTAAAATTTCATCCACTTTGGCTTTGATCTCAGGGGTTGACTCAAAACTTCCGAAATCCTCATTAACCTTAAAAAACCAGGTTGATTTGGCATACCAGTCGGGGCTTGTGGAGAGGAGAAGTTTTGGGGCTACATCCGAGAGGGCAACCATTCTTTGTTCTCTTTTGATCGGTCGCATATTGGTTTTAGAGAAAGAATAGACAAGTTTGTTTCCCTTGAGCCATCCGGAAACCTGTGCTTCCCCATTATAAAATTCAAACTGAAGTAGTTTCTCTTTCGGTACCATTACCTGGTAGACTTTCAGGTTGACCGGATTCGGACCAAAAAACTCCACGATATCATAGAAATGTCCCCGCATAGGGGGAATGTACCGCTCCTCTTCATCCTGCTGCAGTAATGCATAGGTAAATCCTTTCCGGAACATCCGCACCTCTACCGCGTCTCCGGATTCGAGGCGCCCTATTTCAATCATCTTTTCCCTGGCTCCCCAGTATATTGCCCTGGCAGGCGCGGGGTAGTCCATTACTGTATTCAGATCAAGATCAATGGTTTGCCCATCTTTTTTATATACAGTGACCCTCTTAATTTCCACAAAAGCTGATTGGGGATCGTAGTTAAAAGTGAGTACATTCAGTTCCTTTGCCCCTGTGGTTGTGAGAATCTTGTACAGTACGTGGTTTGTTACATACGTTAATCCGTTCTCTTTGACATCGGTTAGTGTGCTATCGAAGACAACCAGCAGGTCATCTTTGGGAAACGTGTTGGCATCACCGGCATTGTTTATCAGCTCCCTGACCGGATCGCCCGCCATCGAACATATTGTAACGACTTGGAGCAGAAGTATTAAACTATGTTTTTTCATCTGGTTTGATGGTTTGTATTTGGATTAAAATTTACATATTCTGTGATATCTAAGTAGGCTTGATGAAGGGCTGGTTTTCCCTGGTACTGGATCCGCTTGAAGAAGGCCTTCATCCAGCGAACCTTTCCGTCTTTCCTGATGATCCTGAAGGTGGTGTGTTGGGGTGGCATGTCGCCCTCCAGTCGCTTTCCGGCCAGGTCAAGCAGCCGGTTTTGATCGTCCGGGTGCAGCAATCCCAGGAGCTCCTGTTCACGAAAAGTTTTGATCTCTTCCGGTGAATACCCGAACATGGTTGCGATGGTGTTGTTGGAAAACACCACTTTTTCGTCCTGCAATACCCAGATGCCTATGAGGGTGTTATCAATGATCGTTTCATAAAGTTCCAGGAGCTCTTCGTTCTCTTTCATTTTTTCTGTGAGGAGTTTTTCCAGCTTTTCCCGGATCTTTTTGTTTTCGATTTCCAGTTTCCGTTGATAGGCTGCTATTTCAATGGTCATGACCATCTGTTCAACATCATAGGGCTTCAATACATATCCGAAGGGTTTGATAAAAAACGATTGTTCGTAAACCTCTCTGGAGCTCTGGCCGGTGAGGAAGATGATGGCACACTGAAATTGTTTTGTAATCAACCGGGCGGTATCAATTCCGTTCAGTTCTCCTCTGAGGTTGATATCCATCAGTACGATGTCGGGTTCCCGGCCTTCTTCTTTCAGTTTCCGGATCGCTTCAATGCTTTTATCTCCCCGGGTGGAGCTGCCCAGAATTTTAAATCCCGATTCCAGAAGTTGGTCCTTCAGGCAGGCTGCGATCAACATTTCATCTTCAACAATGAAGACCGTAGTGGGCTCTCTCATTATTTTGAACTGATCATTTTCAACATGTTGATCTCTTTCTCTTCCAGGAAACGCCATTTTCCCCTCGGGAGGTTTTTCTTCGTCAATCCGGCAAAATAGACACGATCAAGTTTCTCCACTTTGTAGCCCAGTTTTTCAAAGAGCCTTCTCACAATTCTGTTCTTTCCGGAATGTAGTTCAAGGCCTATTTCCCTTTTATCCTTTCCATCAGTAATGTATTCGATGGTGTTGACCTTGATAAATCCATCGTCAAGTTCAATACCGTCAGCAATGGTTTGCAGGTCTGCCCTGGTCAGGGGCTGATCCAACACTACGTGGTAAATTTTTTTGATCCCATAGCGTGGGTGGGTCAGTTTTTTGGCAATCATCCCGTCATTGGTAAAAAGAAGGAGGCCGGTGGTGTTCCGGTCGAGTCTTCCTACCGGGTAAACGCGTTCCGGGCAAGCTTCCCGGATCAGGGCCATCACCGTGTTTCGTTTCTGCGGATCCTCAACAGTGGTAATGAAGCCTTTGGGTTTATTCAGGAGGATGTACCGGGATTTCTCCAGGCGCAATGTTTGGTCGCCAAATTGAACTTTGTCTGTTGGTAAAATTTTCGTTCCAAGTTCTGTGATCACTTTCCCGTTCACTTTCACAACCCCGGATTTGATCAGTTTATCCGCTTCTCTTCTGGAACAAACACCAGCATTGGCAATGTATTTATTTAACCTGACCTGTTCTGGTTCCGCATCGCTAACTTTTTTTCTGGTTGGTCGTGCGGGTGGTTTTCTCTCTTTCATTCTTCCGGTTCAAAAGGTGGTTTGATCCTGACTCCGTCGTAACGGGTCTCTATCCCGTTTATATAGGAGATGATTAAAAAAAGTGTTCCGTCATAATTGTATTTTATCCAATCTCCCTCTTTTTTTCCAATGACGTAAGTGCCTTCATCCCTGACCTTTCCGTTATCCCAGTAATAGGAGTGTTTCCCGTCGGGGAGGTCCTCCAGAAAATCCCCTTTGAAAATCACCAGGCTATCTGTTCCTTTTTCTCCCTTGTGGAGCTGATAGGAGACCCAAAGGCCGGTTCTCAAGCCATCCCTGTAGCTGCCCCGCTGGTAAAAATCACCAATGAGCTGAAACCATGGTCCGTCTTCAAGGCCATCGAGGTATTCACCCTGTTCGATCAGAATTCCCTCTTCATCATACTCTTCTGAAAGGCCATCCTTTTTTCCCCGATAGTAGTTCTCCTCACGTAAAAGTTGTCCCGAGTCGTAATACCACCTCCATGTTCCTTCCGGTTTTCCTTCCTTGTTATACACTCCTGTTTGTTCTATTTTTCCGTTCACATGGTAATATTTCCACGCTCCCGTTTTCTTCCCGTTGTCATAGTTTCCCTCGGCCTTCAATGATCCGCCTGAGTAATACTCTTTCCAGTGGCCGGTACGGCTTCCGTCTTCCAACACCAGGCCTTCCCCGGCCACTGATCCGTGCCGGTATTCGGTAGCAGAAACAATGGTTCCTTCCGGTGAAAATTCAATGGAGATACCCTCCAGTATCCCGTTCCTGTATAGTCGTGTTGCTTTTACCGAACCATCAGCGTAATACTCTTTCTCCACCTCCAGTTTCTGGATCTCTAATGCCTCTGGTTGAATTACATCGTCGAGATATTTAGTAATGGTTAGTAGGTCCCCTTTTTCTGAATATTCCTTGAAGTAGCCATTTTTCTTGTCGTTTTTATAGGTTCCCTCAAGATGGATCTTTCCGTTATCCCAGAAGCTTATCCATTTGCCCTGTTTCCTGTTGAACTTATCTTTCCGGTTGATCTTTAATCGTTCAACAATGAAACCTTTTTTGTATTCTGTGATGGTAATAATCTCTCCGTTTTGGTTGTATTCTTTTCCTGTTCCCTGTTCGAGTCCTTTAACAAAAGGTATTTCCAGTTTTTTCCAGCCATCAGGATGATAATATTGCGTGGGGCCCTCTTTTATATCATTGATATAGTGTTCCCTGATGGTTTCCCGGTCGAGCCAGGAGGTCTTATAGCCGTTTCGTTTTCCATCCAGGTAGGTGATCTCCAATATCTCTTTGCCTTCCGAATTATAAAATTTCCATACACTGTCCAATTTGTAATTCGTCCGGTTCCCTTCAGATTTCAAAATGCCATTTTCGTAATAGGATTTCCAATATCCGTCGGGTTGACCGTGTCGCATGGTTCCTTCACTGGCCAGCTGACCACTTTGATAGAAAAATTGTTGAAATCCATCCTGATTTATTGTATCTTGTCCGAATGAAGAGAAAAAAATGTTTAACGAAATGATAATCAATACGATATATCGCATGGTTTCAGTAAATTAAATAGATGATTCCAACATTTTCAGAATGGGTTTACTGGCCTTTTCTATCAATTTTCTCTTCAATTTTATTTCAGGCTGTTCATATTTAAGAGCCAGGTAAATTTTTTCCAACGTATTTTTTTTCATGTATAGACAATCGTTGCAGGAACATTTCTCATCGGTAGGGACAATGAGAAATTCTTTTTCGGGAGAGGCTTTTTTCATAGCGTGCAGAATTCCTGTTTCCGTTGCTACAATAAATTTTCTCGAAGAATCCTTTTTAGAATAATTCAGTAAGCTGGTTGTAGATCCAATGTAATCGGCCATTTCAAGAATGATGGCTTTGCACTCTGGATGTGCAATCAGTTTCGCGTCCGGATGCTGTTTTTTCAGATCAAGCACGGCTTCAACTGAAATGATTTCGTGCACTTCGCAGGATCCGTTCCACAGTACCATTTCCCTTCCGGTGATATTATTCACATAATTTCCCAGGTTTTTATCAGGAGCAAAGATGATCTGTTGATCTTTTGAAAACGATTCAACAACTTTCACGGCATTACCGGAAGTACAGATGATATCCGACAGCGCTTTGATTGAAGCTGAACAGTTGATATATGATACAACAATATGATCCGGATATAATTTTTTAAATTTTTTAAACTCTGCAGGTGGACAGGAATCGGCCAGGGAACATCCTGCTTCCATATCCGGAATAATCACTTTTTTTAATGGATTCAAAATTTTTGCTGTCTCTGCCATAAAGTGAACACCTGCAAACAAAATGATTTCCGCATCTGTTTGATAGGCATTTTTTGCCAACGCCAGACTATCGCCTATAAAGTCTGCAATATCTTGTATTTCAGGTATCTGATAAAAGTGAGCTAATATAACGGCATTTTTTTCCTGTTGCAGTGTTTTTATCTCCCTGATTAATTTTTCTTTTGAAAAATTCATTCTTTATAATAATAATAAAAAAGTCTTTATTTTATTGTTATTTATAGTAGGTGTTAGTTTGGTTTAAAGATTTTCATCTGAAAATTTGGGTTATTCAGTTTTTAAAATTCATGAACAAGTTATCAACACATTATAATTTGTATTTAATTGTTTTATAATTATTTAAGATATTTCAACAGGATAAAGAAATTTCTTGTTTGTTTATAAAAAGAGGCTCCTGAAGCCTCTCAAAATTGTGATAACTCTTTGATAAAAATGGATAAGTTCCGGCATTGCTGTCTATTTATTATGGCACTACCCGAAACAGGGTTTTTATCAGAATTTGATAACAAAGTTACACAGTTGTTAACATTTTCTTGTTTAAAATTTAAAATTGTGGTTTTCAGGGGATCTTGATAGCAGAATGGCTACCTTTGTCGAAAAAATATTAACAATGACCAAATCTGTTGAAATTATTGCTATTGGAAGCGATCATGCAGGATTCGGGATGAAGAAATATTTGATGAATAAGTTGGCCAAATGGGGATTTGAAGTGAAGGATTTCGGTACATTTTCAGAAGAGAGCATGGATTATCCTGATCCTATTCACCCATTGGCAAACGCAATTGAAAAGGGAGAGTATAAAAAGGGAATTATCCTTTGCGGAAGTGGCAATGGGGCAATAATGGTTGCTAATAAATACCCACATGTAAGAGCCGCGTTATGCTGGAAAGATAAGATTACTAGGCTGGCCAGACAGCATAATGACGCCAATATTATTTCCCTTCCTGCCAGATTTATATCAAATGTTCATGCCGCTAAACTGGTAAAACTTTTTTTACATACTGAATTTGAAGGTGGCCGGCATGAACGGCGTGTAAAGAAGATCTCAGCTACTCTTCAATCGTAACAGGATGAATTCAATTGCCCATCAATTTCTCGAAAAAGCAACCCGGAAATCATTTGACCAGGAACACCGCCGAAGATTGGATTTTAATATTAGCAAATATGATCAGGCAGTGGCCATTGGCAAACAACAATACCGGGATCTTGAACTGGCCAAACGACGAGCTGCAAATCTGAAAGGAAAAATCATCAATAAACTCGACACCTATCTGGTTGAGTTTGAAAGAAGTTTTGAAAAACGGGGAGGAAAGGTAATCTGGGCTCAAAGTGAACGAGATGCTCAAAAAGAGATCATGCAGATCATCAAGAAAGCCAAGGCAAAGGTGATTGTGAAACAAAAATCCATGGTTTCGGAGGAGTTGGAAATCAATGAATTATTTGAGAAAAATAAACGAGAAGTATTTGAGACCGACCTGGGTGAATACATTGTGCAACTTGAAGGAGAAAAACCTTATCATATTGTAACCCCGGCCATGCATAAGTCGAAAGAGGACATATCGAACCTCTTTCACCGGAAATTTGGCCTACCTGAAAATTCTCCGCCGGAAGAGATTACCAAATTTGTAAGGGAGAAGCTACGAAGCGAATTCATTCGCGCAGATGTAGGGATTACCGGAGCTAATTTTCTGGTTGCAGATTGTGGAGCAGTAGCCCTGACTGAAAACGAGGGAAACGGGCTCCTTACATTGGCTTTTCCCCGGATACACATTGCAATTGCCGGGATTGAAAAACTGATTCCCACACTGGAAGATCTGGATCTCTTTTATCCATTACTGGCCACCTATGGAACCGGGCAGCGGTTGACCGTATATAACAATGTATTGTTTGGCCCGAAAAAAACGGACGAACCTGACGGTCCGGAAAAGATGTATGTTATTTTGCTGGACAATCAGAGAACAGATATTTTAAACTATCCGCAACAGCGCAAAGCACTCTTCTGTATAAGATGCGGGGCCTGTTTAAATGAATGTCCGGTTTACCGAAGCATAGGAGGACATACATACGGAACCGTTTACTCCGGCCCGATCGGTTCCGTGATTTCTCCTCATTTCCTGGGATTGAGAGATTATAATCACCTTAGCTTCGCCTCTTCCCTTTGCGGGAAGTGTACCGAGGTTTGCCCGGTCAAGATCCCGCTTCATGAACTCCTTTTATATAATAGAAATGAAACTGTGTCACGGCAATACACAAGTTTTGTATGGCGTAAAATAGTTGGAAACTGGAAATATGCCATGCTTCACCGATGGACGTTCGACAAACCAGGAGCAGCGATAAAAAACAGGGCCGTTCGGACATTTGGTAAAAAACTTTGGGGACCACGGCGGACATTACCGAAAATAGCCCAAAAAAATTTTAAGGAGTTGTGGAAAGAGCGGCAACCAATCAGCTGAATTTTTGCAAAATCCGCCGAACCGAACCAATATATCCCCCCCCAAAAAGAGTCACATGAACCAGTAAAGGGTAAAGGTTATACAGGTCAAGCCTTTCCCGCCATCCCGGAACCAACCCGTGGTGCGACTCATAACCGTGATAAAAATCGGAAGAAAATCCACCAAATAGTTTTGTCATAGCAAGATCAACTTCCCTATGGCCATAATAGACCGCCGGGTCGATTAAACAGGGTTCACCGGTTTCAGAAACCATGAAATTACCTCCCCAAAGGTCTCCGTGCAGCAAAGATGGCCGGTCAACAGAGAGCAATTGATCCAACCGGGAAAAAAGACGGGAAAAAAGAACATTGGTATCCCCGGTTAGTTGCCCGGAGTCTCTCGCCAGCCGGAGCTGTTTTTCGAGCCGCTCTTCCCTGAAAAAGTCAATCCAGTTGCTGCTTTTTCTGTTCGATTGAGGCAACGAACCCATATAATTATCATGATCCAAACCATAGAAGGAGGCAGTATGATCATGCAGTTTGGCCAGAGAAGCACCAAAACGAAACATAAAATCCTTTACTGGTTCCGCTGTGTTGATGAACTCCAGCAAAATAGCGGAATAATGTGTCAGCGTGATCACCTCCACAACAGACGGAACACGCAATTCTTTTGCCGCCTGAAGCAGGGAAAGACCCTTTGCCTCCTTTATAAACATTTCCGGAAATTTGCCGGCAGAGTTGATTTTCAGGCAAAAAACACCCCCGGAGGAATCGATCCGGTATACCTGGTTTATATCACCACCCGCAAGGGCCCTGCTTGCATGAATTTGAAAACGAGATTCAAGGAATGCAATGATTTCGTCAGGAATCATTTAGATGAGGTAGTGATGATGTGTTGATATCCTGTGACTGATCAGGCGTTCGATTCCAAACAGGAATCCACCACAGATTACAACCACCAGGGCGATGGAGTAAAATTTGTTGCTGGCAAGATTCTGAAAAGAGGTGAAAAAGGTACCAAAAGAGGGCAATAAAACATCCTGCATGTATTCCCTACCAGGAATGTATTTACCAAATGGCAGATCCGAAGTCACGTAGAATAAAACAAAAACACCCACCAGTAAAATCCACGGAAGGATTGATTTTATAAACAGAGAAAAAGGTTTTTTTCGGGGCTGACAGGCGGGCAGTGCCTCCACTTTATCCATGACATTTGACACGAAACCATCGGAAGGAGTTTCCAATGAAGCCTTTTTCATCAGATTGGCTATAAAATCATCCTGCAACAGCTCTCTTTTTTTCATGGTGGTACAAAATTATATTACTCAATTATATTGCCATCTGGTATTTCATCATTTCTGAAATCTCACCGTAAAGTTTTTTCCGGATCCGGTGCAAACGAACTTTTATGTTTGATTCCGTCAGACCGGTAATCATGCGGATCTCTTCCACAGAATTTTCTGCTTTATAAAATAAAGTTATCAGCAGATTGTCTTCTTCCGGAAGTCTCTTCAGCGCTTTGTCGATGAGCATCTTTTGTTCTTCTGCATCAAATTGACCCACATGTTCCTGAATCTCATCTTCAGTGTAATTGGTAATGACATGGTCATTGATATCAACAAACTCCACTCTTTTTTTCCTCTTCTTCGTGATGGCAGTATTATAGACAATCCGATAAAGCCAGGTTGAAAATTTGGATTTTTTTGCAAAAGAATCAAGGGATTCAAAGGCTTTCAAAAACGAATCCTGCGCCACCTCTTCAGCGTCTTCACGGTTTTGTAAGATCTTCAGTGCAATAGAGAATACCATGTTTTTATGTGTGGCAACCAATCCTTCAAAGGCGGAACGATCACCTCCCAGCTCGAGATCAATGTAGTGGTTGTCGTCCATGGTGTTTTATCCGACGTTTAGACGTGTATAACGAAAACAGGTTACAATATATGTAATAATTTTGGTTTTTGTATCTTTGTTCCCTATTTTACTGGTAATTTAACCTGATTAGCAAATAGAACTACGGTATTATGAAACAAACAAACTATTTTGTAAAAATCTGTGTTATTGCAACATGGATAATTTTATTGGTCCCTTTCGGAAGCCTTGCACAGGACATAATTGATCCTGCCGATAACCCCAACCTGGACCAGGTTCCACTGGAAATTTTAGAACAAGCGAAAAATGTTATAGATGTAGCCCCGTTATCATCGGTTATCACCATCGACAACTTTGACAACTTTAATCTTGGTGTTGATTTTGCCGAAGGCAACATTGCGGAAAACCCGGCTTTGCCATCCTGGTATTTTGCTGCTTATAATATTAATGGAACCCATCACACGGAAGATGGGGTTGTCTGGACAATCAACAATCCAAATTTCGGAGTGACAGTGCGGGGAGATCCCGTTCAGGTATATGACAGTTTGGGAAATCTTTACTATGAAAACATGTATGGATCGAGCATTGTTGGATGCAAAGTGGCTGTTTCCACCGATAACGGAGCTACTTGGGGGTCGATCAATACAGCAATTTCTGGCGTTGACAAAAACTGGATTGCCGCTGACCAAACTGCCGGACCATACGCTAATTATGTCTACACTACCATGACCAGTAATTCAGGAGGAAATTTTTCTCGTAGTACAAACCAGGGCCAAAGCTGGACCAATACATGGACGACAAGCACCCAGAGCTTACCAGGTATGATGGTGTGCGTAGGCGCACACCAGAATGTTCAGGGCGGGGCTGTCTATGTGGTGACCAACGGCGGCAGCACCTTTGCCTCTACCTATACGTTTTACCGATCACTGGATGGAGGCTCGAATTTCAGCTTTAGGTCATCGCAGCAATTTGCAGGGTATGTAGGCTCCAATGTCAATGGACGTCACGCTATTCAAAACATGAGAACACGCCCCTACCCTTTCATAACGGCTGATAACAGCTTTGGCACCCACCGCGGAAGACTGTATTGTGTATATGCCTCCAACGACCCTCCCGGAAATGGGAACAAACCCGATATCTGGAGTCGCTACTCCGATGATGGAGGATCATCCTGGTCAACGGCCATTCGTGTCAATGACGATGCCAATCCCACTCAGCACAATCAGTGGCATCCGGCGATCTGGTGCGACAAAGAGACCGGACGCCTTTACATTCAGTGGATGGATACCCGTGATACTCCCACATCAGATAGCGCTTTGATTTATGCAACCTATTCTGATGACGGAGGAGCTACGTTTGTTGAAAACCAGGCGATCTCCAACAAGAAGATGAAGATCAATTGCACCACCTGTGGTGGCGGCGGCACCCCGCGTTACCAGGGAGACTATAATGGAATTGTCTCCAACAGCAAGGTTTCCATGTCCTCCTGGACCGATTTTCGAAATGGAACTTTCATGAGCGTTACCGCATATTTCCCTGATTTTGCGATGGCCCTTGATAAAATTGCCGACACATTATATACACCGCTTGACACATCCACATTCACCGTGAATATTCCTGAAGTGAAATTATATGACGATACAGTGCTTGTTTCGGCGAGTGTGTAC
Source organism: Bacteroidales bacterium (assembly GCA_016783865.1). The sequence goes on along the minus strand of JADHVS010000013.1, from coordinate 15,326 downwards.
CCGATTCCAACATCCGGAAACATCACCTTCTCCTTTCCAGGTGGAACTGAAATCACCTCTTTCCCGGGATCTCTTCCGGTGTTGGTGACCGTTGACGGCTCCGTACCCCCTGGTAACTATACGGCTACGTTTGAAGGAAAAGGACCTAACGGTACACCGGTTCACCGGCGGAACGCTTCCCTGAAAATTGTGGAAGGAAGCGGATTTTATGTGAACGCTACAGCCGATCCTGACACGATCTGCCAGGGAGCCTCTTCCCAACTCAATGTTTCGATTTCCGGTGGCTCACCGCCATTCACCTATGCATGGACTCCCACGACAGGCCTGAGCAATCCCAATATTGCGAATCCAATCGCCTCCCCAACTACCACTACCAAGTATTTTGTAACAGTTACTGATAACAACCAGGATAATGCAACTGACAGCGTACTTGTGACGGTGAAGACCGCCCCCCCGTCTCCCGGCGCTATTACCGGACCCTCGGATGTTTGCAAGGATTCAACAGCCATGTATCAGATTCAACCGATGACAGGCGCTACTTCATACTCATGGACGGTCCCGGATAACGCAACCATCGTTACGGGCCAGAATTCACCCACAATTGAGGTACTTTGGGGAGAAACATCCGGTGTTGTTTCGGTCATTGTAGGAAATGAATGCGGCAACAGCCCTCCAAGTACCATCGATGTCACAGTATCCATGATTCTACCGGCCCCCGGAGCAATCCTTGGTCCCGACCTGGGATGTACCGGGATTGAGTCTATGTTCCGGATCACTGAAATCCCCGGCGCAGAATCTTATCAGTGGTCAGTTCCTGCTGATGCTCAAATTAAAGCCGGACAGGGAACCAATGAGGTGACAGTCATCTGGGGAACAGCTTCCGGAGAAATCGCTGTAATAGCCCAAAACGGTTGCGGCAACAGCCCGCCCAGTCAACGTACACTGACCGCAACTTCACTTCCGGGACCCGCTGGTGATATTACCGGGAACGATACCGTTTGTGTGAACCATACCGGCTATGTGTATAGTGTTGCTGAAATCAGCGACGCGACGACCTATATCTGGACACTACCTGAAGGTGCATCTATTTCAGCCGGACAGGGAACAAACGAAGTGACCATCGATTTCAGCCCATTAGCCATATCCGGCGAGATCGATGTTTATGGTGCAAACGATTGTGGAATCGGATCAGCCATGGCAAAACCGGTTGTTGTCTCCGATTGTCCGGGCGTGAATGAATATAACCTGCTGGTCGATGTCACCCTGTATCCAAACCCGGCCGAAGAAACATTGAACCTTCGGATACAGGGAAGGGAAACAGATATCACACTGGTTATCAATGATGTGACAGGAAATATCAAATTTACTGAGAAACTGACCAATGTTCCGTCGGATTATACCAAGAAAATTGATGTTTCCGGCTTTGCCGAAGGCCTCTATTTCATCAGGATGTCGAAAGAAAACCGCTATTTCATTGAAAAGTTTGTCGTTCAGCGATAAAAAGTTTAACAGTTTTGTAACCAGGATCAAATTCAATGCGTCATAGGGATCAAAGCGAATATAAATTCTAAAACCTTATTGTCATGAATGTTGAAATTTTTATCCCGATCGCATTTTTTGCCACAATCGTACTGATTGTGTATTTGTTCCTGCGAAGAAAAGAGCGTGCTACTCTGATTGAAAAAGGACAATCCGCTACGATATTCGAAACCAGGAAGAACGTTCCACATGCTTTAAAATGGGGAATGTTACTGATTGGAATCGGTATAGGAATCATCATCGGAAGAATCCTGGCTTTTTATACAGCCATGGGCGAAGAGGAATCGTTCTTCTCAATGGTCTTACTGTGTGGAGGCATCGCTCTGGTGATCTATCACTTTATTGCAAGAAACCTTCAAAAGAAGAACCCTCCGGACGCCTGATTGAGGACGACAGAATCTTTCTTACTCATGATAAAACTTCCCTGGTTGTTGAATTGACCAGGGGAATTTATTTTTTCAACGGAAAAGTTTCGATGGAGAGGTAATCTGGCCCTGTTGATCGAAGAATGCTCTCATACAAGATCAAGCTATTGGATTGCATTGGTTGAGAAGATAAATCCCAAAAGGCATCCACTGTTTTTTGAAAGAATAGTTTATCTCGAACAACTTTAATCCTTCCGAGTGTGAGGTGTGGCACGAGATGTTGACGGTCAACAAGAAAACCAAGTGGTGTAAAAGCTTGCCGGGTTCTTTGCATCAGGAAAACCAATTTGTCATACGGCTCAATACCCATCCAAACGACACGAGGATTGTAAGAGCTTCCGAAAATGCCCAAGCCATTCAGGCGAAACTCAAAATCATCTGTTGAATGGGCGATTTCCTCTAAGACATCTTTGATATCAGCAATGAATGCCTCATTTGTTTCACCCAGAAATTTTATGGTAATATGGATATTTTCCTCCTCTACCCATTTAATCCGTTCGTGAGATAAGGATTGCCGTAAACGAGCAAAACCAACCAGAAATTCTGTATCCGGATTGATTTTAAGGGCGACAAAAAGGCGCTTCATATGAAAAGTTTACGCAAAAATAAAATTTTATAGCTTTGTTGTCTCTTTGGGGCATTAGCTCAGCTGGCTAGAGCGTTAGACTGGCAGTCTAGAGGTCAAGGGTTCGACTCCCTTATGCTCCACGACCCGGAAATAATATATGAAACTCAATATTTCATAATATCAGTAAATACTGGGATTTCCGGGTTTTATGTTCTTGGTTTTAAAGTGTGCTTCTCAATGATTTTGGCATTTTGTGTACTAAATTGTGTACCAATTAAACAGATGCCAAATGAAACCTACCATCAAAATTTACCCTCGTACCGATCTGCAAAAAACAGACCGAAGGTATCCTATTTATCTCAGACTAACCATAAATAGGAAAAGAAAGTATTTTTCCCTGAATTACGCGGTCCCTGAGCCTGCTATTTATTGGAATCCGGAGACAAGGCAAATAAAACGGTATCCTGGTTCATATCCGGTTATATTAGCCCAGGAAAACATCGAAATTGAAAACTGCTACAATAAAGCAATAGGGATTATCCATAAGAGTATTCTATCAGGCCAGCCCTTGACCTTTGATGAATTTGAAAGAAAATTCAGACAAAAGGAGGATATAAAGACTAGTTTCTACGCCTTCGCCTCCATGGAAGTAACTTTTTTGGTTCAAAAGAAGGCTTCTAAAGAAACCATAAGGGGATATAATAGCTACATCAGTAAATTGAAAAAGTACCGGCAGACCCTCTCCTTTTCCGATATAACCTTAAATTTTATCAAAGAGTATCATTCTTATATGATAAATGACCTGAGCAATATGGAAAATACTTGCCATAAATCACTCAGCTTCATCAGAACTATACTAAACCGGGCTATAGATCAAGGAATAATTGATGAAAATATATTTGATATGTACCCATTAAAGAAGGTCCCGTGGAAAAGGGAGTTTCTGACAATTGAAGAGTTAAAACAGCTAGATGAGCTATTTCATACCGGATCCCTGAAAAAATATCAGGCAAATGTTCTCAGGTACTTTCTCTTCAGTTGTTATACTGGTTTGAGATACCAGGACGTAAAAGATCTAAAATTTCGGGATTTGAAGCGGGAACAAAATAACTGCAAAGAAGAGATGTTTGTCAGGAGCGACATGCACAAGACAAAAGACCCGGTATCTATCCCCGTAACTCAAAGGGCAAAGCTATTGATCAGGGAAGGGTTTGAAAATCAAAAAGTTTTTAGGGTTAATAGTAACCAGGTTACAAACAGATATCTTAAGGAAATAGCTGAAAAGGCAAAAATCAACAAGCGTATAACCTTTCATTGCTCCCGGCATACTTTTGCCACGGCTTCTATTTCATTGGGAATACCTATCGAGGTGGTCAGTAAATTGCTGGGCCATAAAGATCTTAAGACAACAATGATCTATTCAAAAATCGTGGATGACTTAAAAATCCACTATATGAGCCGTTTTGACAAAATTTGACTTTACGTTAATTTTTCAGTAGTGTCCGACTAAAAAAATAAAGAGAAGAGTACTCCCCGAAGGTTTCCCCTTCATGTTGTAGTTTTATTTTTGCCAAAACATACCACAACATGAGTAAAGATACAGAAATAAAATTTGTCGGACAGCCGAACGTTTGGATTGATTTTCAAAGAAGTTCTTCTGATTGATTCTACTACCATTCGTTTGTTAATCAGTATAATGAATAGTTTGTCTCAAATTTTTAACAGACTCTAAGCAATATTATTTATTTTTGTTCCCCTGTTTAAAGTGTTCTCCTGAAGATTCCTTCGGGAGAATAAAAAAGGGAATCCGGTGAAAATCCGGAGCTGTTCGCGCAGCTGTAAGTTCTATGAATGCTGGTAGTTATCTTTTTGTCACTGTTCCTCATATCCGGAATGGGAAGACTGCAACCAGTTGAACAAGCCAGAAGACCTGCCTTGAACAGTTTCTTTGAATTCACTGACCGGTCGGGAAAAGCCCGGTTTCAGGTCTAATTTTTTAACTCTATCCAATGAGACATTTTTATCTATTTAGAGCATCCGTCATCGGACTATTGATGGTATGCAACATATCCCTGCTTGCTCAGGGATACCATGTAAAACAAGTCATTACGGGAAACGGCGGTAAATTTGAGTATGCCCCTCCTTTTCTAGATTATGTAACCCTACAGACCTATGATCCGGTGAACCAGGCTACCGAAGAGTTCGGCACTATATTCACCCAATCGGTGCAGGATATCCTGATCGTTGACCACTTTGCTTATGTCACGGCACAGGATTCGATCGTCAAGTATAACCTCAACACCATGAAGCGGGTAGCTGCCGTCGCTGATTCAGGTCTTAATAAGATAGCTGTTTGCCAGGGACGGTTGGTCATTACAAAACAATATCCCCTTACCCGGTACTTTGCCACTATTCGTGATACCACCGATCTTTCCCTAATAGAAAACGTCGATGGTATTTCCGGGGATTGCCAGGGAGTTGTCTCTGTAAACGATTCGGTTTACATTGCCATTAATGGCGGTTGGGCCGGAACGGAAGGGAAAATTGCTGTGATTGATCCCCAGGACTGGACTCTGGTGCGTGAGATTCAACTGGGCACAGATGCAGTGGGAATTGCCAATCTCTATCTTTACAATGAGAAGATACTTTCTGTCAATAAAACTCCTTACGGAGCACCTGTGCAGGGCAGCATCACCACTTACGATCCGTTCACGGGACTATTTACAAATACCATTTATGAGATAACGATCGGAAACGGCGTTGACATCTGTGATTCAACACTCTTTGTGATGATGAATGAAGGAATCGGAGTCATCTACCTGCCCACCATGGAGATAGCAGATACATCCCGGATTGCGGATCCAGGATCTGCCGGTTTTATTTACATCACCTCAGCCGCGTTTGATACTATCAGCGACCTGTTCTATGTCAATATTGGTGATTACATGAGTCCCGGATATTGCCTGGTAGCAGATCTGACCGGGGATTCCGTCACATCCTATTCAACAGGTATCAATGCCGAAGCCATCGCTATCGATTACCGTGAGAACATGGTTGGGATCCTGGACCCGGAACATCAGACGAACCTCATGGCCCTCTCGATTTACCCCAATCCGGCAACCGAGTGGATTCATGTAACCTTTGAGAGCGACATGTCCGTAAATGAGATAACCATCATCGATCTATACGGAAAAGTGGTTATGAAAAAAGCCATGACCGGAACGAATGAAAGATCACGGCGCATCGATATCAGTGATCTGCCTGTAGGACTCTATTGCCTGGTAGTCAACACACCCGTCCGACCATTTACACATAAATTCGTGAAACGATAGCAAGAGACCGGGAAGGAGCTCGAGCTAACTTTCATACTGCGCTTGCATTAATATCTGGAAGACTTCAATTTGAAATTCATGAAATAGAAAGGATTGATGATAAAAAAGCATTGACTCTTATTACATATAGTACTTGGAAGAAAATAAGGTAATGTCATAGATAAAGGTAGTATGAAGAAAAAATTTATTTGTATATATAAAAAAAGTAATTTTGATGTTTCAAAGAAAAACAAGAAAAGACTTGATTTTGAAGTCAAATTTACTTATTTTTAAAAAATATCTTACAACCTTTTTGTTTTCTGTATCGTATATCAATAAATAAGAATTAAGAAAATTGTAAAATCTTAGATTGTAAAAATGGAAACAAGAGAACAAACCAAAGAGTATATTGAAGAACAATTTCAGGAAATGGTAATTAAGGCAAAGGAATTATATCCTGACATTGACATTGCTATATCCACACTTGAAAATATTGCTGCCCACACAACTAACCTACAGGATTACCTTAATTTGACTTATCAGACATCATTTGAAATTTGTAATAATCAAACAACATTCTAATGCCCACCTGGGGACAAATTCTTGGAGAGATCAGAGAAAGAGTCGAGCAAAAGGATCCACATGCTTTTGATACGGTTCGCAATAAATACATAAAGCAATTAGCAGAATACACCGGACGGAATGTGATCATATACGCAACCAGATGGACATCTGGTGATGTGCCCCCTAATTTGGTGTCTATTACAGATGAGGATATTCAGGGGTTTATGGAATCCGTTTCGGGTCTCAATGGTGATACTTTAGATTTAATTATTCATACTGGTGGTGGTTCTGCAGAATCTACTGATGCAATTGTCTCCTATCTTAGGTTAAAATTTAAAAATATAAGGGTTATTATCCCCCAGGCTGCCATGAGTGCGGGGACAATGTTGGCGTGTGCCGCGAATATTATTGTTATGGGAAAACAGTCTTCAATTGGGCCTATTGATCCACAATTTATTCTACAAACGGCTGTGGGCATACAAGCCATTCCTGCACATTCAATATTAGAACAATTCAAAAAAGCTCAAGATGATTGTAGGGAAAATCCTAAAAATCTAAATTCTTGGCTTCCTATGTTAAGTCAATATGGTCCTGCGTTGCTCGTTAGTTGTCTCAATCAAATTTCATTTGGTAAAGAATTGGTAGGAAATTGGTTAAAAGCATATATGTTTAATGGTGAAAAAACTGACCTGCCCGATAATATAGCTGATTTTCTTTCAAATCATGGAAATTTTAAAACACATGGGAAGCACATTAATATAGAAACAGCAATGGAAATAGGATTAAAGATTGCGCAATTAGAATCTAACCAGGATTTTCAGGACAAAGTTTTATCTGCCTTTCATGCAACTATGCATACTTTGACAAGCACCAATACAGCAAAAGTTATTGCAAATCAAAATGGAAATTGCTTTTTAAAACAATTTAGTATTAGTATGCCTAATCCTATAAAAAGCAAACAACAAGTATAGACATTTTTATTTTGGGGGATAAATATAAATTCTCCAACTATCCAAACCCATGTAGTGACCAAACGAAATTTTCATATTCATTACCCGGCAAATCCCATATAAACCTATGTATTTATAATGCATACGGCCAGAAAGTAAGCACGCCTGTAAGCGAAATTCAAATTGCCGGAGAACATCAATTTGATCTCTATACTTCCAGCCTGGCAAATGGGATATATTATTATCGATTGATGATCGATCAGGATTTGATAACAGGAAAATTAATTGTGAGCAGATAGCAATTTCGGAAAACACCTTTAGTGAACAATTGATCACACCTCTTTTCTGTTTTCAGACCAGGTTTTGAAGGGGTGCTGTGAGAGATAAGCATTATAGTACCTGGGATCATGTGACACCTCCTCCCCTATCCAATCCGGAAAATCGATCTGCTCCTCCGGATCCTCCAGTTCTACCTCGGCCATGAACAGCCCTTCATTCGCACCATGAAAGATGTCGACATCCCATAGTTTTCCCCGGTACATATACTTGTACCGTGTCTTTTCAATGGGAGTAAAAAGAGTCAATGCCAGTAGATCTGTTGCCTCATCAATGGGAATCCCGTATTCAAATTCGGGCCGTCCCAGATTCTCCAGCTTTCCCTTGATGGTCAGAAATCCTTTGTCATCGGCAATGCGAACCCTGACCACCCCCTGATCATCCCGGCAGAGATACCCCTGAACAAGCTTTTTAGCCTCCGGCTTCTCCACATCTTCCCAGATATGCTGACGAACCAGAAACTTTCTTTCAATTTCTAAATGTTTCAAAAACAGACTATTAAAGATTGTTACTTAACAAAGTTTCCATAAAGTTTGGAAATTCAATATTATTCATCGTACATTTGCGATGAATAATTAAGAAATGTTAATATTCGGATAAAGATACGTAAGTTATGGCACATAAAACAACAACCGGCTTCCCGGAACAGGAGATTCAGCTGGCCAGGTTTGCCAAGGCGCTTGGGCATCCAGCCCGTATTGCGATTCTCCGGCAGCTGGCCAACATGAACTGCTGTTTCTGCGGCGACATAGTAGAGGAACTTCCCCTGGCACAGGCGACTGTTTCACAGCACCTTAAAGAGTTGAAAGAGAGTGGCCTGATCCAGGGAAATATAGAACCTCCGAAGGTGAGGTATTGCATTGATCCCGACAACTGGAAAAAAGCCCGAAAACTAATCTCTGATTTATTTAATCTGAATCCCGAAATCTCATGCGAATCCTGATTTTATGTACCGGTAACTCGTGCCGCAGCCAGATGGCCGAAGGCATCCTCCGTTTTTTAAAACCCTCGTGGGAAATTTTTTCAGCCGGCACCCGCCCTGAAAAAGAGGTCAATCCCAGGACCGTAAACGTGATGCAGGAAATTGGCCTGGACATCTCGTCCCACTATCCTAAGAGCGTTGATGAATTTGTCGGCAAATCGTTTGATTTTGTTATCACCGTATGTGACAACGCCAGGGAGAACTGTCCTCTAATTACCGGAACGGTTGGCAAACGGCTGCACATCGGATTTGAAGATCCGGCAACAGCCAAGGGAAACGCAGAAGAGATCATCTCCACTTACCGGAAAATCCGGGACCAGATCACCGGAGCACTCACCCATTTCACCCAGCATATCAAACAAGAATAATCACAGCAGCGATTTATCGCGGCTCTGTAAAATCCCCTTAAACCATGAACATTCAAAAAAAAGAGATTAAAGAGATCGTAAAAACGAAATACAGCAAAATTGCAAAGCAAACAAAAGAGGACAATGAGAAATCCTGCTGCGGATCAGGCGGATGCTGTGAAATAGATTACACGGTCTTCAGTGAAAGTTACAATCATCTGGAGGGATATAATGCTGATGCAGACCTTGGATTAGGATGCGGCATACCAACCCAGTTCATTCAGATAAAACCCGGGGATACCGTGCTGGACCTTGGTTCGGGCGCCGGTAATGATTGTTTTGTTGCCAGGGCTTTGGTTGGGGAGGCCGGGAAGGTCATCGGTCTTGATTTCAGCGATAACATGCTGGAAAAAGCGCGCAAAAATGCTGAAAAACTAGGATATTCGAATATAGAATTCATCGCCGGCGACATTGAAGATATGCCCATTCCTCATAATAGTGTAGATGTGGTAGTGAGCAACTGTGTACTCAACCTGGTGCCGGATAAGCAGAAAGCATTTTCGGGGATCTATAAGGTGTTGAAACCCGGGGGCTCTTTCAGCATTTCAGATGTCGTGCTTCAAGGTGAACTTCCCCCTGAACTGAAAGAGAGCGCGGTGATGTATGCGGGCTGCGTAGCCGGTGCCATTGAGAAGAAAAAATACCTGGTGATCATAGATCGGGCAGGATTTCGTAATATTGAAGTGCAGAAAGTAAAGGAGATAGATTTGCCGGACGGAGTATTGAGAAATTTTTTTCAGGAAGAGGATATTCGAAAATTCAGGGAGAGCGAAACGGGAATCTATAGCATCACGGTCACTGCCCTGAAATAAGAATCAAAATCACATCCAGAATGGTTTTAGAAAAAAAGCGATTGAAATTTCTGGACAGGTATCTCACCCTGTGGATTTTTCTGGCCATGGGTATCGGGGTTTTTTGGGGATACCTCTTCCAGGGGATTGTTGATTTCTGGAACTGGTTCCAGGTGGGTACCACCAATATCCCGATTGCCATCGGACTGATCCTGATGATGTATCCCCCCCTGGCCAAGGTTCGATACGAAGAGATGCGGGATGTGTTCAGGGATTACAAAGTACTCTCCTTGTCGTTGGTTCAGAACTGGATCATCGGCCCTGTCCTGATGTTTCTCCTGGCCATCCTCTTTTTGCGCGATTATCCGGAATACATGGCCGGGCTGATCCTGATCGGTCTGGCCCGCTGCATCGCTATGGTCATTGTTTGGAACGATCTGGCTAAAGGCGACCGGGAATATTGTGCCGGCCTGGTGGCTTTCAACTCCATCTTCCAGGTCCTCTTTTTCTCCCTCTATGCGTGGTTTTTCATCACCCTGTTGCCGGGCTGGTTTGGACTGAAGTCATTTGAGGTGAACATTACCATCGGAGAGATCGCCAAAAGCGTATTTATCTATCTTGGCATCCCTTTCCTCAGCGGGATCATTACCCGGTTCAGCCTCATCCGTTGGAAAGGAAAAAGCTGGTATGAGCAGAAATTTGTCCCAAAAATCTCCCCGATAACCCTTGTAGCGCTACTTTTTACCATCTTGGTTATGTTCTCGCTGAAAGGGGAGTACATCATCAAGATCCCGCTGGATGTTGTACGTATTGCCATTCCCCTGGCCATCTATTTCGGGGTGATGTTCATCCTCTCTTTCTTTATGGGATGGAAGCTCAAAGCTGGCTATGAAAAAACCACCACCCTTTCGTTTACGGCAGCAAGTAATAATTTTGAACTGGCAATTGCAGTTGCTATTGCTGTATTCGGACTTAATTCAGGAGAGGCATTTGCTGCCGTAATCGGCCCCCTGGTAGAGGTACCGGTACTGATCAGCCTTGTGAGCCTGGCTTTTTGGTTTAAGAAGAGATACTTTAATAAGAAAATATCCTATGAAAATTAATTATATTGAGCATATCGGCATTGCCGTTAAAAGTCTGAACGAAACAATCCCCTATTATGAAAAGCTCCTGGGAACGCCTTGTTATGCTATTGAAGAGATCAAAGATCAGCGGGTGAAAACTGCTTTTTTTCGGGTAGGTCAAACCAAAATTGAACTGTTGGAATCCACTGATCCTGAGGGCTCTGTTGGAAAATTCCTGGAGAAAAAGGGAGAAGGGATTCATCATATTGCCTTTGCCACAGATGATGTCGAAAGTGCCCTGAAAGAGGCAAAAGAGATGAGGCTGGAGCTGATCGACAAAACATCCCGCCAGGGGGCAGAGGGATTGCACATCGGGTTTCTGCATCCACGGTCAACCCATGGCGTATTGACGGAATTGTGCAGTCTATAATAGCAACGGATAGTACCGCCAAACCAATCGTTTTTTTGTTTGGCGACAACCCCAGAAGAGATTATCTTTGCGTGGTATGTTAACAATCGGAATCAGTGGCGGATCGGGATCGGGAAAATCGACCGTCGTCAATGAGTTGATCAATCGGCTTCCAGCTGAAGCCGTTTCCTTAATTCCTCAGGACTCTTATTATTGGGATAATGGAGAGAAGACTCCTGAGGAGAAGCAAAACATCAATTTTGATCACCCGGATGCAATAGAATGGCCTCTTTTAATTGCCCAATTCAAGGCATTAAAAAATGGGAATTCAATCAAAATGCCGGTCTATTCTTACGTGACCTGCGCCCGTTCCAGGGAAACAGAACTCGTTGTTCCACGCAAGATCATTATTGTGGAAGGAATTCTGATTCTGACCGAACCGGAACTGGTCGATCTGTTGGATATCAAGATATTTGTGGATGCCGATCCGGACGAACGGTTGATGCGGATCATCCGGAGAGATATCGAAGAAAGGGGCAGGACCTTTGACCAGGGCATGCATCATTACGAAACCTTTGTAAAACCAATGCATCTGCAATTCGTCGAACCTTCCAGGCGCTTTGCTGATATCATCGTTCCCCAGGGGGGAAAAAACAGTGTGGCTATGGATATTCTGGCTTCCCGCATAAACCCTTCTAACCAGCACTTCTCATTGCATCCACAGGATCAAGACGGGAAGCGGTGAACGCCGGAACAATCCCCGATATCAATCCAATGGCCGCAGAAACCCCGATGCCAAGCCAGATATTGCCTGCCGTGAGGATCAGGTCGAAGTCAAATGCCTGGGCTACTAACAGTGTGAGAATAAAGACGATAAACAATCCAACGATCCCCCCGATGAGGGAGAGGAAAATGGCCTCAAAGAGAAACTGGAAAAGAATAAAATAGTTTTTAGCCCCCAGCGCTTTTTGAATACCAATGATGCTTGTTCGCTCCTTCACGGAAACAAACATGATATTGGCAATCCCAAATCCCCCCACTAACAGGGAGAACCCGCCAATGATCCAGCCAACGATTGCAATGGTACTGAATAGACTGTCAAAACCCTGGGTTATGATGCTGGTCTCGTTGATGGCGAAATTATCTTCAGCAGAGGGCTTAAGCTTCCGGACTGATCGCATGATCCCGGTCAGCTCATCCCGCAACTCATCATTGGAAACAAGCGGCCTTGCTTTTACAATAATGGTAGCATCCATATCCCGGATATCCACCAGGCTTTTGAAATAGTTGATGGGGAGGAGGACATTGTCATCGTTGGAATTTCCGAACATGTCTTCGCCCTCTTTGTTGATCATGCCGATCACCTCTACCTTCCGTCCCATGACCTTGATTTTACGGCCGACCGGTTCCATGTTTGGAAATAAATTTTCTGCAATATTACTTCCAATGATGGCCACATTTTTTCCGGCACTGGATTCGAGAGGTGAAAAATAGCGGCCATCACTGATCTCAAAAGGAAGAACCCGGTCAAAGTCATGAGAAACCCCCAGAACCGTTACGCCTTCCATATAGTTGTTCTGATATTTAACGGTTTTTGACACTCCGATCATGAATGCCGACACCTGGGAAAGTGTACTGCGTTTCTGGATCTCCCGCATGTCGTCAAGGGAGGCTTCAGGTCGCTGGTAGTATTTCCACCATGGGTAACTGCCTCCCATGGACCATGGCCATTTTTGGACGAACAATACGTTGGTCCCCAGGGAATCTATGTTGGTCCGGATCGCAATCTCCATCGAATCAAATATGGTGAAGACAGAGATGATGCAAAATATCCCAATGGTGATGCCAAGCAGGGATAGAAGCGTACGGACCTTATTGACAATGATAGCCTGGAAAGCAAAGAGATAACTCTCTCTTAGAAGTCTTAAAATCAACAACATGATTCAGTAAATTAGAAGCAAACGATCAGTAAAGGTAATATATTTTAACTTTCGGAAGATGTTTCCTGTTGGTTGTACGTCGATTTTTGGTAACATTGCATGAAAACGCGCAAAACCCTGTTCCTTATGATTGACCAGATAAAAATCAAGTCGGCCCTGATCTCTGTTTACTCTAAGGAGGGAATCGCCGACCTGGCGAAACTACTGGAAAGTTATCATGTGGAGATTTTATCTACCGGAGGCACATTCAGCTTCCTGAAAAGTCAAGGCATTGAAGCCACTCCTATAGAAGAGATCACCTCCTATCCATCGATCCTGGGGGGAAGAGTTAAAACCTTACATCCCAAGATCTTTGGTGGTATTTTGTGGAGGCGCAATGAACTTACCGATGTAGAAGATGTTACCCGGTATGAGATTCCTTCGGTCGACCTGGTGATCGTGGATCTTTATCCCTTCGAAAAAACCGTTGCCAGCACCAATGATGAACAGGAGATCATTGAAAAAATTGATATTGGAGGCATCTCCCTGATCCGGGCAGCAGCCAAAAACTTCCGGCATGTGCTGGTGGTTCCCTCTGCCTCTCTTTATGGCAGGGTGTCGGATCTTCTGCGAAACGGAAAAGGTTTTACCACCCTTGAAGAGAGGAAATTATTTGCTGGCAGGGCATTCGAGGTTTCATCCCACTATGATACTGAAATATTCAGGTATTTCAACCGGGATCTCGGCTTGCCGGTATTCAAACAAAGTGTTTCCCACCACGTTCCCTTACGCTATGGTGAAAATCCGCATCAGCAGGGATTCTTTTACGGTGATCTCGATGAGGTGTTTGATCAGCTTCACGGAAAAGAGCTTTCTTACAATAATTTGGTGGATGTGGAAGCAGCCATCCAGCTGATCGGCGAATTCAGTGATCCTACAGCCGTGATCATCAAGCATACCAATCCCTGCGGTGTAGCAACCCGGAAGAGCCTTTTAAAGGCCTGGAAAGATGCTCTTGCCTGCGATCCGGTATCTGCCTTCGGAGGAATCATCAGCCTGAACCGACCGGTTAACAGAGAGACTGCTGAGGAGATCAACAAGCTCTTTTTTGAAATCATCCTTGCTGATGAATATGAAAATGAAGCACTGGAACTGCTTAAATCTAAGAAAAATAGAATAATTTTGTGCAGGAAACCATACGAATTTCCGGGCTGGCAGTTTAAATCTCTCCTGAATGGAGTGATCGAACAGGAAAAAGACCTGAAGGTTGAGCAGGAAGAGGATTTCAAGTATGTGACGAAGAGACGACCCTCTTCAAGCGAGGTTACCGATCTGCTCTTTGCCAACAGGGTTGTTAAACACTTGAAATCCAATACGATTGTTCTGGTAAAAAATCAGCAGCTCATCGGTTGTGGAATGGGGCAAACCTCCCGGGTGGATGCCATGAAACAGGCTATACTCAAGGCGGAGGCGTTCGGGTTTGAACTACAGGGGGCGGTGATGGCTTCAGATGCTTTCTTCCCCTTCGCCGATTCGGTGGAGATTGCCGACAAAGCGGGAATCAAGTCGGTGATCCAACCCGGAGGATCGATCCGGGATGAAGATTCGATCCGGTACTGTGATGAACATGACATGTCGATGATCTTTACAGGCATACGTCATTTTAAACACTAAAAAAGATGTAACTATTATGGGGTTTTTCACAAAGGAGATAGCAATTGATTTAGGTACTGCCAATACGATCATTATTTACAACGATAAAGTGGTGGTTGACGAACCCTCGATTGTTGCCATTGAGCGAAGCACGAACAAGATTCTGGCGGTGGGAAAGAAGGCCTTGTTGATGCATGGGAAAACCCATGAAAACATCAAGACAATCCGTCCGCTTCGGGGCGGTGTGATCGCTGATTTTCAGGCTGCTGAACACATGATCCGTGCGATGATCAAGATGATTGAGGTGCGGAAAACCTGGTTTCCGCCGGCCCTTAAGATGGTGATCTGCATACCATCCGGGATTACAGAGGTGGAAGAGCGGGCCGTGAAAGATTCGGCCGAACAGGC